>NZ_JAXVAE010000001.1:0-1085 GCF_037460745.1 Hallella sp.
AATATCAAATATATAACTATAGTTAAGCGATTAATATCGCATCACTAGTAATAGCAAATAAATTATTATAGGATGAAACAGGTATATGCCAAAACTGTTTTTGTTTATTAAATCAAACAGTCTTGTTGTAGTTATGGCTTTAAGCCATGGAGCAGAACGGTAAAAGACGTATATGCCAGTCAATGCGTAAACGGTTTTACCCCCCCCTACGCAATAATTACCTACCAATCCCATGACTACAATTATAGGTAAACAGGTACGAAATGTCGATTTGTATTGTATGGCAAAATAGCCGATGGTAAACCAAAATTGGTATGTGAGGGCATTGTTTATTTCAAAATATGGATATACGCTATATTTTGTTCTTAACAGAAATAACGAGGCGCTTACTAACAGGATAGCCCAATCGGGTATGTGAAGTTTTTCAAAAAGGTATCTAAGTCCCCAAAACAAGAGGAAAACGTTGAACAACATCCAAACGTACCAAAGGTGCCTGCTATCCGATGACAATAATATCCCTTTTGTTAGATAGGGGAGAAATGGTCGGAATCCAAAGCCTACCATAAAAGGCAGGACCCAAAACAAAGCAAATACGATGTAAGGAATCATCAAGCGTTTTGCTTTGTTTCTCGCAAAGGAAGTAAAATCTTGATAGCTTTTCTTTTTACATGTAACGCCAAAAGTCATGCCCGATACAAACACAAATAGGGGCATGTGGAAACTATATATTATGCTTGTGGTTATCGCAAGCACAGAAGAACTCTCCAAAGGTGTGATTAGCCCTACGGACGTGTACATTCTTGTAACATGTCCAAAGACAACTAATAATATGCCGAAGAACTTGATAATATCGAGTTCTGGGATTCTTCCTTTATGAGAGTTGCGTGTGGCTATGGTCATATTTGTAGATTCCATCAAATTCATTATGTTTTGTTTATTTTGTCTATACTGGTCCAAATGGCGCATTGCCCTTCCCCGCAAAGTTATAAAAATATTTTGAATATCCTTAATTCCGCAACACTATTATAACTTAAACCTTTTAAGTACCTGAGCAACAAAAAGTTCTTGCTTTGGCAAGCGGCAGA
>NZ_JAXVAE010000002.1:0-1448 GCF_037460745.1 Hallella sp.
TGCTGTATATTTCAATCGCGGATTAAGGTGCAAGGCTATCGCTGAATAGTTACATTTGATTAAGAAGAAATAGCAGGTATCGGTATTGTTGAATAGATAATTGCCATCTATGGTAAACAACGAGTCTGGATATATGATGTCACCTTGGACATCAATACCATCCCACAACGTCACCTTAGAAGGATAGAGGTCACTATCAATAGGCAAATATGCAGGTTGCAATAGACAATCCACACTATCAATCGTATCGTAGTGGGAGGCACCTATAAATAAGGTGTCATTCGTACGATTCGTGAAAATGGCGATAGTCCTTGAATCACATATAGGGATGCATGAAGAGACCAAACTAAGAATGATCGCAATACCACCTAACAAATTTCTATATTTCTTATCTATTTTCATATTTTTTAGTAAGTAGGGTGTTCAAAAGCTAAGGTAATTGGGCTGTTTCTATAATGTTGTCATTATGAAAGACTTTGATGAACATCCTGTATTTCTTGTCTTTTACATACTGAAATGTGCCTACTTTTGCGTAGCTTGAGCCTTCAGGCGGGATTTTTTTTAATATCTGTGTTTCCATGTAGTTGCCCTCAAAATCATCTAGACGGAATTGTACAGAATAACCTTCTGGTATATTATTGTCAGATCCTACGTAAACTTCAACAAACACATAACAATCTTGCTTGAAATAAGCTATTAACTTTCTCAAGGCTGCAAAATCTTTGTGCGCTAATATAAGTATAGCCTGTTTCATAGTTTCTTAGTTTTAGATGGTTGTTAAAAGCGACACCCATAGAAAAGTTTTCGTATTTCTTTTTGCAAAAGAAGAAAATCTTTTGGGCAATTGCAAGTTTTGAGAGTTAAAACTTATACTTGCTTTTGCATTTTTACGGTAAATTATGTTTTATGGAGTAGGAGCCGGAAGTTGTAGTGTTAAATTCCCACCTTGGTTGCTCTTTACCCTTCAGAGGAGCATTTTTTTCAAGCGCACTCGGTGAATGTCCAAAATGAAGAAATGTTTGTCAAAAAGGGAATAAAATTCGCCTTTTACCCTAATTTTTGTTTTCTTTGCATTCGAAATGAATTCAGTTAATGAGTAATTCGGCAATACTTACCATCACGGGAAGCGACAGCACAGGTGGATCGGGCGTTCAGGCCGACATCACCACGATATCGGCACTCGGCTCCAAGGCTGTGTCGGTCATCACCTCGGTGACCTTGCAAAATACCCTGGGTATCCAGCATTTCTATGATTTGCCGGCTCCCATTGTAAGCGGACAGCTCGACGCCATCGTCGATGATGTGATGCCCGAGACGGTGAAGATAGGTATGGTTAGAAACACGGAGGTACTGAAAGCCATTGTGAGTGCCCTGCGGCGTTACAAGCCCAAGTCGGTGGTGTACGCTCCAGTGCTCTTCTCCAGCCACGGCGACCGACTGATGGGAAC
>NZ_JAXVAE010000003.1:0-1473 GCF_037460745.1 Hallella sp.
TCGCATTGACTTATATCTATGGTATAGGTCGAAGTAGTTCAGCAAAGATATTGGATAAAGCCGGCGTAAGCCGTGACCTGAAGGTCAGCGAGTGGACTGACGACCAGGCTGCTAAGATCCGTGAGATTATCGGCGCTGAATTCAAAGTGGAGGGTGACCTCCGTTCAGAGATCCAGTTGAACATTAAGCGTCTGATGGATATTGGCTGCTATCGTGGTGTCCGTCATCGTAATGGTCTTCCTGTTCGCGGTCAGAGCACTAAGAATAACGCCCGTACACGTAAGGGTAAGAAGAAGACTGTTGCTAACAAGAAGAAGGCTACTAAGTAAAATTAGTTGAGAGTTGTAAGTTGTTGGTTTTTAATGGGATGATTTATTCCTTCTAACCACACACATTCAACTTCAAACTTAAAGCTAAAAGAAAATGGCAAAGACAAAAGCAACATCTAAGAAGAGAAATGTAAGGGTTGAAGCTGTTGGTCAGCTTCATGTCCATAGCTCATTCAATAATATCATTGTATCTCTTGCTAACAACGAGGGTCAGGTCATCTCTTGGTCTTCAGCTGGTAAGATGGGTTTCCGCGGTTCCAAGAAGAACACTCCTTATGCTGCCCAGATGGCTGCTGAGGATTGTGCAAAGGTCGCTTATGATCTTGGTCTGCGTAAGGTTAAGGCTTACGTGAAGGGTCCTGGAAACGGTCGCGAGAGCGCTATTCGCGCCATTCATGGTGCAGGTATTGAGGTCATCGAGATCGTCGATGTGACACCGTTGCCACACAACGGCTGCCGTCCTCCCAAGCGTCGTCGTGTATAATAGGTTAACAAGATACAATTGATTTAAAGCATTTACATTATGGCAAGATATATAGGTCCTAAATCTCGAATTTCACGCCGTTTCGGAGAGGCCATCTTCGGTCCTGACAAGGTATTGGCAAAGCGCAATTTCCCTCCAGGACAGCATGGTAATGACCGTCGCCGCAAGCAGTCGGAGTATGGTTCTCAGTTGGCTGAGAAGCAAAAGGCTAAGTACACCTATGGTGTGCTGGAGCGTCAGTTCCGCAACCTGTTTGAGAAGGCTGCAAAGAGCGAGGGTATCACCGGTGAGGTTCTCCTTCAGCTTCTCGAGAGCCGTTTGGACAACGTTGTTTTCCGTTTGGGTATTGCTCCTACTCGTGCTGCCGCTCGTCAGCTCGTAGGTCATAAGCATATCACAGTTGATGGAAAGGTACTCAACATTGCTTCTTATTCTGTTAAGCCTGGTCAGGTTATTGCTGTTCGTGAGAAGTCTAAGTCTCTCGAGGTAATTGAGGCTGCTTTGGCAGGTTTCAATCACAGCAAGTATCCTTGGCTCGAGTGGGATGACAATACAAAGAGCGGTAAGTTCCTGCACCGTCCGGAGCGTGCCGATATTCCCGAGACCATTAAGGAGCAGTTAATCGTTGAGTTGTACTCTAAATAATCATTAAATTAATGG
>NZ_JAXVAE010000004.1:0-1619 GCF_037460745.1 Hallella sp.
TGCATTCGGTTTGCACGATAATTCAGCCCGTCTTCCCTAAATCAGAAACTCCAATTAATTTAGTCTCAGACTTGACAGCGGTGTGACAAAGGTAACCAAGAGGGCTGAAAAAGCCAATGATCTCCTCAGGGGTGCCAAGGTTAAACCAAGCGGGCTGAAAGCTCAGGTAGCGCATAGCCCAGGGCGTCGCCTGAAGAGCAATTGTTGGCCGTCAGTGCGCTTGGCTATGGTGCATCCCACAATAAGACTGTATGCTGCTGAAAATAGGCTACAGGTATCTCCCGCTTTTAACATTTATTCGGCGGTGAGTGGTGGTTCGCACGCAAATACGCCATTCTCGTGGATTTTTATAATCGCCTAATAATAAAGCCGTTACAACCCAAAGGCCTTATTCTTCACCTCGCCCTCCCCACTCCACGCCACCAAAAGTCATCTTTCGCATTGCGATAGAGGGCTAACGGTGGCTCGATACCTCCTTAACGGCATTGCGAAAGACGCCTCACCGAGGCTCGGTTAGGCGTCTTTCGCAACACGGTGGCTCATTTCGGAAATATCCATCGCGCAAAAACGTCGGTTGCGGTCGCTGGTTGGATCGAAATAGCAACACCACTTTTTCACCAAAATTCGTAACATTCCCCGTGTTCGTGCAAGTTTCTCGATGCTGGGGCTTACTTCCTCTTCTTATAGTTTCCGGCTTCCCTTCGGTCGGTAGGGCTTCGCCGAGTCTCGTGTTTTTGGCAAAAGCAACCCGCATGGCCATTCCGCATGAAGGTCGTCCCCATGTTGAACACCTCAATAAGCCCACCGCCTACGGCGATGGCCTCAGGGGTCTAAGGAACACAGATGTCACCGATGCGCACGGATCCATCATCACGGATCTGTTGTTCTTTCTTTTCTTTTGATGGCCCTCTGGGCCTACGGATCTTAAACGGATCTTCCGCGTATCAAGCAAGCCCCGTCATGTGGCATACTTCCATACATATTACTCTCCGCATGCGAAAAATCCGTGTCGATCTGCCGCGCCGACGGCGCGATCTGTGTTATTGACAAGCAGTCCGCATGGCATCTGTGCTTATCTGAGAGATCCGTGGGAGAATAAATACATCCAGCCTGTTCTTTAGCGCATTGTGCGCTTAGTTGTCGCCCACAGATCCCTCAGATTTCCACAGATTTTTCGCATATCAAGAGCGTGTGGCACTCTCCTTGTCCCTGACAACCCAAGTGGGCTGAAAAGTAAATGGTAGCGCATAGCCCAGTCAACCCAAGCGGGCTGAAAGCCCAATGACCTCCTCAGCCCAGGGCAAGCGAAGCGACACCCTCCTGACTTCGTCATTGCGTCACCCAAAAATCTTCGTCAAAGAGTTTAGCGATTTTCTGATGTCTTGCCATCAGCATTGTTTGGGTATAAACCTCCTTGTTCAGAGGTAGCTTAATTTGTATGGTTGTGATAGTCTTAGCCAATGCAAGCACCTTGTCTACGCTCATCTTAATCTCTGAGACTTTCAGCATGCGCTCCAATTCCTTGTAGACTTTCAAAGCCACAAAGCAGATGCATATATGGGCTTCGATGCGTTTGCGTGTAAAGTGAAACATGGGACGTATCTCTATCTTTGATTTGG
>NZ_JAXVAE010000005.1:0-1772 GCF_037460745.1 Hallella sp.
AGAGCACTTCCTTGGTAAGGAAGAGGTCCTGAGTTCAACTCTCAGTTACAGCTCCACTTCTGATTTGTTCTCGACTACTTGAACAAAGTTTCGGAACCGGAACAATGAGGAACAATGAAACAAAACAATACTCTTTTGATTATTTAATTGATTAAAATAAAAAAGTAAAGCTATGGCTAAAGAAGTTTATCAGCGCACCAAACCGCACGTAAACATCGGTACTATCGGTCACGTTGACCATGGTAAGACCACTCTGACAGCTGCCATCTCTAAGGTGCTCCACGAGCGTCTGGGAACTGGTGAGGATGTTAAGAGCTTCGATCAGATCGATAATGCTCCTGAGGAGAAAGAGCGTGGTATCACTATCAACTCTTCACATATCGAGTACGAAACAGCTAATCGCCACTATGCACACGTTGACTGCCCGGGTCACGCTGACTATGTGAAGAACATGGTTACCGGTGCTGCCCAGATGGACGGTGCTATCCTGGTTTGTGCTGCTACTGACGGTCCTATGCCTCAGACTCGTGAGCACGTGCTTCTCGCTCGTCAGGTGAACGTTCCTCGTATGGTCGTGTTCCTGAACAAGTGCGATGACGATGAAGTAGATGAGGAAATGATCGACCTCGTTAAGATGGACGTTCAGGACCTGCTCACTTCTTACGGTTATGAGGAGGAGACTCCTATCATCTGCGGTTCTGCTCTCGGCGCACTGAACGGTGTTGCTAAGTGGGAGGATAAGATCCTCGAGCTCATGGATGCAGTTGATACATGGATTCAGGAGCCTGTTCGTGAGGTTGATAAGCCCTTCTTGATGCCTGTTGAGGATGTGTTCTCAATCACTGGCCGTGGTACTGTTGCTACAGGTCGTATTGAGACTGGTCGTTGTAAGATCGGTGACGAGGTTCAGTTGCTCGGTCTCGGTGAGGACAAGAAGTCAGTTATCACTGGTGTTGAGATGTTCCGTAAGACCCTTCCCGAGGGTGAGGCTGGTGACAACGTAGGTCTGTTGCTTCGCGGTATCGACAAGGATGAGGTTAAGCGTGGTATGGTTGTTGTGCACCCGGGTGTCATCACTCCGCACGATCACTTCAAGGCTTCCATCTACGTGCTGAAGAAGGAAGAGGGTGGCCGTCACACTCCGTTCGGTAACCGCTATCGTCCTCAGTTCTACCTCCGCACTATGGACTGCACAGGTGAGATCACTCTCCCCGAGGGCGTAGACATGGTGATGCCTGGTGATAACGTTGAGATTGAGGTTCGCCTGATCTACAAGGTTGCTCTGAACGAGGGTCTTCGTTTCGCTATCCGTGAGGGTGGTCGTACGGTTGGCTCTGGCCAGATCACATCAATTCTCCCCGACGTGGAGGAAGAGGGTTAATCTGATTAACAGTTAATTCTAAATAAAGG
This sequence comes from Hallella sp., assembly GCF_037460745.1. Lineage (NCBI taxonomy): Bacteria > Pseudomonadati > Bacteroidota > Bacteroidia > Bacteroidales > Prevotellaceae > Hallella > Hallella sp. The sequence continues at coordinate 1,411 of NZ_JAXVAE010000005.1, forward strand.
GTCTCTGTGCCCTTGTGACACAGAGACTTACTTACGGGTTTAGCTCAGTTGGTAGAGCACTGGTCTCCAAAACCAGGTGTCGAGAGTTCGAGTCTTTCAACCCGTGCTAAAAGAAGATAATATGTTCAAGAAGATAGCAAATTATTGCAAGGAATGTTACGACGAACTTGCGCATAAGACTACTTGGCCAACTCGTGCCGAATTGACACACAGTGCAGTGGTTGTATTATCTGCTTCCCTTATCATTGCACTTGTAGTTTTCGGTATGGATCTCGTCTTCGAGAATCTCATGAAGTTTGTTTATCCAGGTTAATTTCCAAGAAAGAAATGGCAGAAGCAGGTAAGAATTGGTATGTGATGCG
>NZ_JAXVAE010000006.1:0-1961 GCF_037460745.1 Hallella sp.
AAGCCTTATTTGAGGCTTGATACCCCGCCATGCCCTTTCGCTGAATAGTTACCGTAAAAAGTGGTATTTTTTTTTGGATGATAAAGGTTTATTCTATACTTTTGCATCTATAATACCTGAAATGAAGGGTCATTTCTGTTGGAAAGAGACTAAGTAAAAGAGAGTTATAGTTTATATTAATCTAAATTTTCAAATTATGAAAAAGTTATTTATGACTTTGGTAGCCGCTGTCATCGCAGTGAGCGCCAGCGCACAGGTTTACATTGGTGGTAACGCTGGTATTGCCAGCACCAAGATTGGCGACCAGGACAGCAAGACCACTTACAAGGTTCTCCCTGAGATTGGTTATAAGATCAATCAGGATTGGGCAATCGGTACTGTTATCGGTTGGGGCAAGGGCACACCTGTGTCTATTGAGGATGCTGATGATTGCCTTCGCACTTTTGAGGTGGCTCCCTACATTCGCTATACTGCCGTTCGTACGAAGATGGTTGATTTCTTTGTTGATGGTGGTTTCATGTACAAGCACTACAACGGCCATGCTAACGAGTGGAATGTTGGTTTGAGACCAGGTGTTGCATTGAACTTCAACAAGACAGTGAGCCTCGTTGCACATGCAGGTTTCGTAGGCTACAAGAGTTACAAGCGTACTTATGAAGGTGCAAAGAACAACACTGCTTGGGGTGTGGATCTCGATGGTAATAACATCTCACTGGGTGTGCTCCTGAACTTCTAATAGCAAGTTTTATCTGCCATCCGTCGCATGTCGGCGGGTTGCGATACGCATAATACTTATGCAGGCTTCCTTTGTTCCTGGATGGAGCAAGCGGGAGCCTGCATTTTTCATTATGTATGGGCTTGTTTGATGAGCCATTAGAAGTTTTGCGATAGCCTTTCTGATCTTTCGCCATGTCCTTTTTTTGATGTCGGAAATGGATTATCCTGAGGACAACGACTGGGGGACGGGGCGACAGTGCGAATTGACACCATGTTGGTGAGAATGGCTAAAAGTATGAGTGGCCGCTATTATAACAGTGAGAAGGAAAACCGCTTCGATACGGCAGAGGAGTTTTTGGCCGCCCAAATAGCCTGGGGCTACTTGGCGTTATGGCTCGGTAGTGGGTAAGGCGACTTCCCAGTGATTGGATTGTGATTATGGGTGTTGCGATGCAAGTTGTGGATTTAGGTTTAACGCGAGAAAGGCTCTAAGCGCAAAGGAATACAAAAAGTGATGGGGGTTCTTGCCGATTGGCAGAATCCCCATCACTCGTCATCTGTGTTTTTTCAATCCTTTGTGTCGTTTCGCAGTTGCTCCTCAGCCTCTTCCAACGAGTCGGCGTGTTGGATGGGTGAGGTGGGTGAGGGCGGAACGAGGTGGGCCGTATCGGAAACGATGTGGATGTCGCGCTGTGGGAACGGAATCTCAATGTTGTGGTCGTTGAAGGCGTTGTACACGGCTTCCATAATTTCGCCCTCGGCGTCGCTCTGCTTGCGTGAGTCGACCCAAGCCAAGATCTTGAAGTCGACCGAGTTGTCGCCAAAGCCGGCGAGTGTTACCTTGATATACTTGATGTAGCCTGGCTTGTTGAGGGGTGTTACTACCTCGTTTACGATCTGCTTCACCTGGGGCACGCTGGTTCCGTAAGCCACGCCGATGGGAATGATTGATAGCACGTTGCCGTGGTTGCGAGTCAGGTTCTTGTAGTTCTTGGCGAAGAGCTGCGAGTTTTGGAAAGCGATAACCGAACCGTCGAGCGCCTCAACGGTGGTGGAGGTATAGGAGATGGCTTTCACCGTTCCCTTTGTTCCCTCGATGGCTATGTAGTCGCCCACCTTGATGCGGCCGGCCATGAGCGATATGCCGTAGTAGAGGTTCTCCAGGATGTCTTTCATGGCGAAACCGATACCCGTTGACAAACCTGCTGAGATGGCCACGATCCATGAATTGTCGATGTTGAAGA
>NZ_JAXVAE010000007.1:0-2659 GCF_037460745.1 Hallella sp.
GGTGAGCGTGGATGTGAAGAATACGGGCAAGGTGGCAGGCAAAGAGAGCGTTCTCCTGTTCAGCAGCGATCTCATCGCCAGTATGGTGCCTGATGGCCGTCGCCTCCGTGCCTTCGACAAGGTAGAGCTTCAGCCAGGTGAGACCAAGACCGTTACCTTCGATTTGAATGCCGATGATCTTGCCTTCGTAGGTTATGATGGCAAATGGAGATTGGAAGAAGGCGATTTCAAGTTGATGATTGCCGATCAGAATGCCGATATCCATTGTACTGATACTTATCAGTGGCAATCTGCCAATCGATAAAGAATATAAAGAGTTTTAGAAAAGAGCGTACCAATAGCGGTGCGCTCTTTTTGTTTGCTTAGTTACTACTATAGGGGTGCAGAGTAGTTACATGATATCAGACTCTGAATCCTTGTTGATGCCAATACCTCCTTGCTTGAAAATATTGTGGCGATAACTCTCAGACGCAAATATGGTGATTCTCTTATTCCACTCTCCACACGATTAAAAGGCCCTTAGTCCATGAGGTCTTCGCCAAGGTGGGTTCGCTGCTCGCGCTTGATGCGCTCTTGCACCTCACGTGGTTTGGTGGCGTAGGTAATCATGCGGATGGAGTCGTTGTAGCTCACGTATTTCCACAACCAGTTGAGCAGCACCATCATCTTGTTTTTCACGCCGAGGATGGAGCGCAGGTGCACCACGAGCCACAGTATCCAGGCAAAGAAGCCCTGGCTGCGGAACTTGCCGATCTCCACCACGGCCTTGTTGCGGCCAATGGTCGCCATGGAGCCGAGGTTGTTGTAGGTGAAGGGTGTGAGCTCGCTGTCGGGCAGGCCCTCGTTGATCTTCTTGAGGTTCTTGGCGAGGTTCTTGGCCTGCTGTATGGCCACCTGCGCCACCTGCGGATGGCCGTTGGGATAAGCCCCGTCGGTGGTTTGCAAGCACTGGTCGCCAATGGCAAACACGCCGTCCAAGCCAGGGATGCGGTTGAAGGCGTCGACCTTAAAGCGGAAGCCACGCCCCAAGTGGCTCTCGTCGATGCCCGGCATGGCGTTGGCCCTGATGCCCGACACCCATAGGAAGGTGCGTGTGGGAATCTCCGTTCCGTCTTTCATGATGACCTTGTGGTCGCGGTAGTCGGTAACCATCTTGCCAAACTGTATGTCGACGCCCATGCTCTTGAGGAAGTGGTACGCCTTCTCCGATGAGGCGGGCGACATGCCGGCAAGCAGGCGGTCGCCGGCCTCGATGAGGTAGATGTGCATCAGCGTCGAGTCCATGTCGGGATAGTCGTAGGGTATGACGTAGCGCTTCATCTCCGACAAGGCGCCGGCAATCTCCACACCGGTGGCGCCACCGCCCACGATCACCACGTTGAGCAGCTCCTGTCGCTCCTCCTCGGTGGCGCAGGTGAGCGCGCGCTCCAAGTTGGAGAGCAGGGCGTTGCGCAGGCCCATGGCCTCGGGCACGGTCTTCATGGGCATGGCCCACTCTTCGATGTTCTTGTTGCCAAAGAAGTTGGTTGTGGCTCCGGCCGCCAGAACCAGGTAGTCGTAGTCGATCTTGCCGATGGAGGTCTGTAGGATTTTCTTTTCCACGTCAACCATGCGAGCTTCAGCCATACGGAAATAGAAGTCCTTTTGCTTGCGGAAAATCTGTCGGAAGGGGAACGATATGCTGCTGGGGTCGATACCCGCCGAGGCGATCTGATAGATCAGCGGTGGAAACTGGTGGAAGTTGTTCTTGTCGATCATCACCACCTGCATGCCCGACCCATAGAGGTCTTCAGCCAGGCGCAGTCCGCCGAGGCCGCCACCAACGATTACTACTCTTTTCTTCTGATTTCTCTGGATATTGATGCTCATGATATAAAAAGGGTTTTATTAGTTCCATTTCATGGCACGTTTTCTCGCCATGGCAGAGCTTAAATAAACTTAGCGCTGCTCATCTGGCTTAACGAAAACCTTGCTCTTTGTGACGGCAAAGTTAGCCGTTCTGGAGCAAGCCATTTCTTTCTTTTGTCGGTTTCTTCTTGCAAACGATAGTAACCGATTGCCGTGCGATGATCCCATTCTGTTGTAGGGTTATCGTTCCGTGGGTGCAAAGGTACGCATTTTCCTTGAAATATGTGTTACGGCAGGCCGCCGCCCGCTATTTTTATGTTTTGAGTCAAGCGATCGCATGGCGCCGACGGCGCGATCTGTGTTATTGACAAGCAGTCGCATGGCATCTGTGCTTATCTGAGAGATCCGTGGGAGAATAAAAACATCCAGCCTGTTCTTTAGCGCATTGCGCGCTTAGTTGTCGCCCACAGATCTCGCGGATTTCCACAGATTTTTCGCATACCAAGCAAGCCCATCGTGTGACATTCTCCCACACAACTCTCCGCATGCGAAAAATCCGTGGCAATCCGTTGCGCCGACTGCGCATCAAAACCAAGCAGTGGGCAGCGGAGCAAGAGTAAAGAATCCGTGAAAAGACCCATCCGTGCGCATCGGTGCAATCCGTGTTTTTGATAAAGGCACCCCGCATGGCCATTGCGCAATTGTTAGTGCCCACCGCCTACGGCGATGGTCTCTGGGGTCTACAGAACACGGATATCACTCTAAGTTTGCAGAAGAATGCGACGCAGTCGCATAAATGTTAAATAATCAA
>NZ_JAXVAE010000008.1:0-3397 GCF_037460745.1 Hallella sp.
AAATATCAAATATATAACTATAGTTAAGCGATTAATATCGCATCACTAGTAATTCCCAATCATAAAATTGGCATACAGGTTGCATACGCCGGTATTGTCGGAATTGAAGAGTTTTTCCTCAGGGAAAACCATTCCTATCTGGCAGTTGCTCGACTTGGGAGTGGTAACAACAACCATGATGGCTGAGCCGACACGCACGGCGGAGTCGGGTTCGAACACCACACGGTACCGATCGCTAACGCTCGACGGGATGATCTTCGCCACGTGAAGGTCCATGAGGTCTTCCAAGTCGACGCTATAGCCGCCCCCACTAAGCTTGCGTGCAAACACATGAGCCTCAAGATCGGCCTCTGTGGGCGTGGTGCTACAGGTTATCTCAGCCGTTACGCCCTCCAGATAATAAGGTTTGGAATAGGCGAACGCCTCAGCAAAGCCCAGCAACTCGAAGTGGTTGATGCCCGCGGCCGACCATATATAATCGAGACCGCTATTGGCTTCAGCGCTATTGAGCAAGAGCACCGTGGGGTCGGTGTAATAGCCACTGCAATGGGCCGGCCGATAATTCACACAGTCGTGGTTGCCCATGTAGCCCTTGCCATAATAGATGCCATCGGCCGCAAGCTTCGCAACGGTCTTAAGCGAACCGTCGGTGGCGGTAACCTCGGGCGAGGGGTACAAACCCTCGGGCATCTTGAAGGATATGCTCTGCGAGGCGGAGGTCTTGTCCTCCATGTTGCTGCCCATCGTAACGGTCTTGTATTTCCACGCATACTGAGCCGTCTCGCTATTGCTCTTTACCTTGGCCGTCAGGAAAGTCTTGGCCGGAGCAAACCCATAGTCGCCCATCGACTGCTCATTCTCATCAACACCCGCATACTCGAAGCCATTGGGCGAGGCGATCGAAACGACCAGCTTTTTTACTTCCCGACGAACCGGAACGTTCGCTTTCGATGGGGAAACACTTACCGAACTACCCTTTATGGGTTGCAACCTACTCTGTGCGGACGCGCTGTTCACTCCTGCAAACGACGACAACATCCATGCAAAGGCGAGCGCCAAACAACTGCTTTTCATCACGAAATCAATTTAACAAAAACACTCTTTTCGTTTAAAATCTCAAGTTAACGGTTGCAAATATACAGCATCATTGCTACAAATACAAACTTTTGAGCGTATTTTTATATGAAAAGTTGCATTTTGAAAAACAGAGATTATAACACGATTCTCCATTTCGCAACATGTTTAACCTGATTTTTTGACGCAAGCCCATGCAGCAAGACAAAGTTTGTCTGTAGACAAGGCATGGTGACACAACCGCACCCCTACAGAGGCTCCACCGGAATGATTTCACTTCTTGATGAGTTGTTTTTCACCACTTGAAAGGTATCAAACTGTAACCTCGCAGCTCATTACAGGGGCTTCCCCCCACCCTATGCGCCCTTTTGCTGGCTCAGACAGATGGGGGGGCATGACTTTTATTCAAAAACACTGACAAGCGAAGCCACCGGGCATCCCCCTGTGCGCATCTGCCAAACAATTAGATGTCAAGTCCTAAGAAAGGAAAAGGCGGCGAAAAGCACATCCAATCACGTACAACTCTCACAGCCCATAGCCATTGGAGGCCAGCGCAAGAACAAGGTCAGGCAGGCCAACCGGGCGACATACCAAGCAAATCTAACCGACGTAGCCTTCGAGGCGCGCAAGGCGGGGTTAGAACGTGCAGCAAAGGCGTGCTGTGAGCGCCACGAAGCTGCCGTTGGGGTTGTGGATGTATTGGAGGGAGGGTTGCACGGCTACCGATGCGTTGAGCGTGCGTCGCCAGGTGAGTTCCGCCGACCACTCGTTGCCTTGCTGGTAACGGGCGTATTGGCCCGAGAGGCCACAGGTGTTGACGCTGTCGGCATAGGCGGCGCCGAGCTCGGCGTAACGGTAACAGGCGTTCTGGCGGCAGGTGTTCTCGGAGTATTGGGCCATGGCCGTGAGGCTCTGCCTTCCTCGCTGCCATAGGCGTTGCTCGCCATAGACCCACCAGGCGCCCGTGGTGTGGTGGGATGCCACGCTGGCGGGCATCAGGGCTCCGTCGTCGTCGAGGGCAAACTGGCGGGTGTGGACGGCCACCCCGGCAAAATAGTGGGCGCCACGGTGGGCGTATTCGAGCTGCGACATGTTGAACACGCCATCGCTCTTGGGGCGCAAGAGGAAGGGGTTGTCGTCGTGGCGCCACCCATTGCGGCCCACGCCATTGCATAAGCTGTTGCGGAAGGTGAACCGTCCGCGCGTAACATCGAAATAGAACGTGAGGCCCGAGAACGGGTAGTTGGCGATGGGGTAACTGGCGGCGATGGTGGGCACGATGCCACACGAACTGTTGGCAAAGAGCGCCGTGACGGGCGATGTGAAGAAATCCTCGTTCACATTGCGCACGCCCACAAACACGCGCGCCGACGCCCAATGGTGGCTATAGCCCAGCACGGCGATGGCCGCAAGCATGTTGCCTGCCTCGATGTTGGAGAAGCCCTGCCAATCGTCGATGAGGGCCTCGTGGCGAATGTTGGCCAAATGGAGCGTGGCGGCCTCTATGGCTCCCCGCCCATGCCACAGGGGCAGGTTGAGGTCGAGGCGCACCTGATTCAACCAGTTGGTGTGTTGGTTCATGTCCCATTGCCATTCGGAAATCAATTGTCCGCCAAACTCTTGTGCGTGTACCGCGGCAAGGTGCAGGCAGCCCAGGAGTATAACAATAAGTCGCTTCATAATGATGATGATTGTAATGTTTTTGTTGCCCCGCAGCCACTGCCGCAGGAGCGCGCCAAGGGCGCAACTTTAGAACGATTGTGTTTCAACCCGCAAAATTACACCATTCTCCCCGATGTTGCAATACCCAAAAATAGGTATTCCTCCCTCACACAGGTTGCGGCAGGCGCACCCAAAGGCATAGCGGGCTATGGCGAAACGCGAACGGAAGCAAGATGCCGAAAGAAACGCTGACAAGAGTTGAAAAGAAACAATAACCTCTCAATAGTCTCCCTATTTCGGCCTAATGACCCATTTGGGGTTGACGAAGGTGAGGCGGATAGCTGTGGGAGGGGTGGCAAAGATTTGAAGAAGGCGTAATTATGACTCAAAAATCGAAACAATCTATATTGAAAACTACACGTTTCTTATGAACGCGAAAAATGTTGGGCGCAAATACGTGCTTCTTGGCGAGTTTTTGTAACTGTCTGTCAATCAATGTTTTATTACAATAACGACTCGCTTGGCGCTTCGGGGGCCACTCTCGACGTTGCGATACATACCTGATCGAGTTGCGAAACATACCTAATCGAGTTGCGAAACATGGCCTTTTGTCTTTTCCTGATTTCACTTGTCAGTTTTTACCCTGGTTTACTATAATGCT
>NZ_JAXVAE010000009.1:0-3562 GCF_037460745.1 Hallella sp.
CTTCATCTGAAACCATTGGGAGGTTTTGTGATGTAAACCATTTGTTTCCTAAATGTTCAACGGTAACAATTGGAGTTCCCTTATTTACATAATTATCCTTATGTAGTTGACTTCCGAATGGACCAGTTTGAACATCAGCGACATCCCCCAATCTAACTTCTTTCCACTCCATCCTACTACCTCCCCAATTTCTTTTTTAAATAACTTTTTCGCCCATAATACTTCCTTTCGGCAAGTCCCATCGGGAAAATCGAGTTTTCTTCCATAGCATCCAGTTCGTCCTTCATGTCCTGCAGATGATCCTTCTTCTGCTTGCAGTAAATCACAACAGCAACCACGATAGCAACCACGGAAGCCACTACCGCCAACAGCGAGAACAATCCCGATAATTCGTTTAAGCACTCCATACGCTTACACCTCCCATCCAATTTTCTTCAACTGCAATCTTATCTCCTCTTCCTGCTTCTTGCTTTCCTCAAAGAGAGTTTTCAGCTCTCCGGTAAGATTCGCCATCTTCTCCACAAATGGCACTCCGTCGCCCTCGTCTTCGGCGATGCCTACGTATCGACCAGGAGTAAGGATGTAGTCTTGCTCTGCTATTTGCTCGGTGGTGCAAACGGCACAGAAGCCCTTTTCATCCTCAAGCGTTCCCTGTTGGAAGTTGTGGAAGGTGTCAGTAATCTTCTTGATATCCGTATCAGGCATCAGCTCGCGCAGCTTGCGAGTCACCATGGAGCCTAAGTTGCGGGCATCGATAAACACGGTTTTGCCCTTTTGTGGTTTGTTGCGATTGATAAACCAAAGGCTGACAGGAATACCTGTGCTATAGAATAGCTGCGAAGGCAAAGCCACGATTCCCTCTACCAAGTCGGCTTCGATGATGGCTTGGCGAATCTGGTCCTCACCACCGCTCTGACTCGAAAGGGCACCGTTGGCAAGCACAAGGCCAATCTTGCCATTAGGCGAAAGATGATGAATCATGTGCTGCATCCACGCAAAGTTGGCGTTGCCAGCTGGTGGCAAACCATACTGCCAGCGCACGTCCTCCTGCAGGGCGCTCTGTCCCCAGTCGCTGCTATTGAAAGGAGGGTTGGCAAGAATGAAATCTGCTTTCAGCGTTGGGTGTTGGTCATCAAAGAACGAGTCGGCAAACACATTGCCCAAGTTGGCATCCAAGCCACGGATGGCAAGGTTCATGTGCGCCATCTTCCATGTGTCGGGGTTCGATTCCTGTCCGTAGATGCTTATCTTGCGCAGGTTGCCCTGGTGGCGCTCTATGAATTTGGCGCTCTGCACAAACATACCACCGCTTCCGCAACAAGGGTCGTAGACTCTGCCCTCGTAGGGTTCGAGGATCTCAACCAATGTGCGAACGATGCACGAAGGGGTGTAGAACTCGCCGCCATTCTTGCCTTCCATCGAGGCAAACTGGCGCAGACAGTATTCGTAGGTACGACCCAAGAGGTCTTTCTCGTCGCCAGCGTTGTGCATTTCTATGTTGGTGAACAGGTCTACCACATCGCCCAAACGGCGCTTGTCGAGCTCCGGACGGGCGAAGTTTTTAGGCAAGATGCCCTTCAGACGCTCGTTCTCGCGCTCTATGGCGGCCAGCGCGTCGTCTATCACCACGCCAACCTTAGGTGTGTGGGCGGCGGCGCTGATCTTGCTCCATCGGGCTTCTTGGGGCACAAAGAAGATGTTCTCGGCCGTGTACTCATCCTTGTCCTCAGGGTCGGCGTATTCGTCGCCCTGCAGCTCCTTAAACTTCTGCTCGAAGCGGTCGCTGATGTATTTCAGGAAGATGAGGCCCAGCACCACGCCCTCGTATTGCGACGCGCTGAGGTTGCCGCGCAGAATGTCGGCAGCCTTCCATATCTTCTCTTCAAAGCCAATGCTGATGGTATCTTGTTTCTTTGCCATAATGTTCTTGTTGATGCGTTTCTATAGATACTGCAAAGATACATTTTTTTATTCATTCCTCCAATATAATTTCAGAAAATGGATGGGGTTTTACACATCGCCATCCCCCATTGCACGCTTAACGTCACCGGGAACGCTTCCTTGCAGGCTCCTTCCCTCCCCCACGGCATAGCCCATTTGGGCACCCGGCTTGCTTATCTGGCGGGCGGAAAGTGTTACATTGTTACATGTTACATGTTACAATAAGCACCTTCCGTATGTCGGCACCCTCTTTCGGAAGTCTGAATTTGGGGATGGTAAAAATTATATAGTATATATATTATATATATAATATATATACTATATAATTTCTTAAAGCCCATCCTGCGCAACATGGAACCACCTTATTGTAACATGTAACATGTAACATTGTAACAAAACTCACGCTTACACCTTGGCGCCAACGGCGCAATCTGTGTGGAAAACAAGAAGCACCCGAACGGCATCTGCATCGACGCAATCTGCGGAAACAAGAAACACCCGAACGGCATCTGTGCAAATCTGCGCAATCTGTGGGAAAACAAGAAACACCCCGAACGGCATCTGTGCAAATCTGCGCAATCTGCGGGAAAACAAGAAGCACCCGAACGGCATCTGCGGCATCTGCCGCGCCTGGGCGCGATCTGTGGGATTAGCCCTCCCCGAACGGCATCTGTGCAAATCTGCGCAATCTGCGGGAAAACAAGAAACACCCGAACGGCTTCGCGCGCGCCACACCTGAACATATATAAATAAAGCAACTTGCAGAAACGAAAACATAGAAAATATGACGTTAACTACTATTAACACATAACCCCTCGGATTTTAACAGAAGGTAACACGCTGCAGCACACCCAAATTTGGTGCTTGCCAATAATTGCCGTACCTTTGCATCGCAAGCAGAACCCCAAGCACCACCGTCAAGCACAGGTCAACGACCGTCGCCCCTCACCCACCGTCAACCGCTTCATAGACAAGCGGATCAACATACCAACCACACACCCAACCCACCAACACCACAGCCCTATGAGCCCACCACACACCGCCACCCATCGCCACCCGCATGACACCAGCGCCCACCGTTCGCCACCTCTCGCCTCGCCTCGAATAAGACAAGCACACGTTAACGGGCATTAACGGGAACGCGAAACCACACGTCGCACAGGCACCGAGCCGAGAACGCCCAACAAACCCAATTTTCAGGACACAACCCATCAGACGACAGAGTCTCCCCGAGCCTCGCGTATGTCTACGACAAATCTCGAGAGATTACAAACACCTCTGGTGTTTTTGGAGACGAACACAAGACTCGTGAGATTGCAAACACCTCTGGTGTTTAGGAGACGAACACGAATCTCGCGAATCTACCGAATGACAATCAGCACAAATACCCGTTGGTCGGTCGTCATTACCTCCCGTTGGTCGGTGGGGCTACGCCGGGTCTCGTGAGATTCCAAACGCCAGAGGCGTTTCGTGTATCTGCATTCGAGAGTGAGATTCGTGTTCTAAAAAAGTGGAGCTTCGCATGTCATTCGTGCGATAACAAACGCCAGAGGCGTTTCTCTCAGCCGTCATTCGTAAGATTCGCTTTCTATGTTAAAATCCAAATATTTTGACCATTATT
>NZ_JAXVAE010000010.1:0-3616 GCF_037460745.1 Hallella sp.
TTATTTGATGAATTTTAATAACTATGCGATTTTATCGCATCAGTACTAATTGTAGAATAAAAGCAAATCCCGCAAGATGAGAAGTTGATACTTCCAATCTTGCGGGATTATTATAATGTCGTTATGCTGTTGCTGCCTTATTTTGTGTAGAGGAATCGCTTGATGGAACGCTTCGGGGTCTTTTCAAACTCTTCGTTGTGCAGGCGGATGGCCGACAGGTTGCAATAGTGGGGCAGAATCGTATTGAGCTGCTTGCGGTTCTCCTCCATGATGTTTTCCAGGTCGGTGTCGTTGAAGCCCATTTGCTTGGCTTCCTCAAAGTCGGGGTAAACCAGTCCCACGAGTTTGTCGCCTTCTTGGATCACCACGCTCTCAACCACCATAGTCATGGAGTTGAGCTTGTCCTCTATCTCCTCAGGGTAGATGTTCTGTCCGTTAGAACCTAACAGCATGTTCTTCGAGCGGCCCTTGATGAATACGTTGCCGTCGGCGTCCATCGTGCCGAGGTCGCCCGTGTGGAACCATCCCTCCTTGTCGATAGAAGCGGCAGTGGCCTCCTCGTTCTTATAGTATCCCAACATGACGTTGGGGCCCTTGCATAAGATTTCGCCAGGGACGTTCTGCGGATCTGAACTGTCAATACGCACCTGCATGTGCAGGGCTGCCTTTCCGCATGAGCCTGGAACAAATTCTTGGTAGTCGGCGTAGCAGATGATCGGTGCACACTCCGTAGCTCCATAGCCCACTGTGTAGTGGAAATGAATCTGGTGCAGGAAGGCTTCCACCTCTTGGTTGAACGCGGCGCCGCCGATGATGATCTCGTAGAAGTTGCCTCCGAAGGCTTGGGTTACTTGCGTGCAAATTTTCTCGTAAACCTTCCTGTTGATGCCTGGCATCTTCATCAAGAGACGCATCTTGGGATCCTGGATCTTCGGGAACACCTTCTTCTTGATGATCTTCTCGATGATGAGGGGTACCGAGATGATGACGCGTGGCTTCACCTCGGCAAAAGCTGCTGCGATGATGGCGGGTGAAGGAATGCGTGTCAGGAAGAAGATGTGGCATCCCTTGATGAACTCAAAGAGGAACTCGAACGACATACCATACATGTGAGCCATAGGCAAGATGGAAATGATATTGTCGCCAACCTTGATCTTGTTGCCTAATACGTGTTCGGCAAAGTCGGCATTGCTCCACAAGGCGCGGTAGGGAACCATCACGCCTTTCGAGAATCCCGTTGTGCCGCTGGTGTAGTTGATGAGTGCCAGTTCGTCGGGGCTTTGCTCCTTATAGTAACTGATGTGCTCCTGACGGAAATACTTGGGGTATTTGTGTCCAAACATCTCGTTGAGGTGTTCGCGTGCATACGTCAATTTGTCGGTGCGCGAGAGCACAAGCGAATAGTCGGGAATGTAAATAACACCTTCAAGATGGGGCATCTTGGTAGTGTCGATCTGTGTGGCCACCACGTCGCCCACGAACAACAGTTTGGCGTCTGAGTGATTGACGATGTTGTGGATTTGGTCTGCCGTGAACTCATGCAGGATGGGCACGGCCACCGCCCCATAGGTGAGTGTGGCCAGGAAAGCGCACGCCCATGCCGAGCTGTTTCGTCCGCAGAGCGCAACTTTGTCGCCTCGCTTCACGCCCGAACTTTCAAACATGATGTGCAATTTGGCGATCTTGCGGGCTACGTCGTGGTATTGTAGAACCGCACCCTTAAAGTCGGTTAGCGCGTCTTTGTGCCAATGGTCAATGATGCTCTTTTCGATGAGCTCGTTAAAACTGGGGATCTGTTCCATGATCTTGGTATTGGTTGTTATGCCTCTTTGTAGAGGTATCGTTTGATGGATTTCTTGGGTGTTTTCTCAAACTCCTCAGCTTGGAGTCGTATCTCGCTGATTTTGCAGAAGCCAGGCAACAAGTTGTTTAGTTCCTTTCGGTTCTGCTCCATGATATTTCTCAGGTCGTCCTCGGTGAATCCGAGCGACTCGGCTTCGTGCATGTCGGGATGAACCAATCCCACGAGCTTGTCGCCCTTTTGGATGATGAGGCTCTCGTTGACCATGGCCATGGAGTTGAGCTTGTCTTCTATCTCTTCTGGATACACGTTTTGTCCGTTGGAGCCGAGCAGCATGTTCTTGATGCGTCCCAGGATGAAGACGTGTCCGTCTTTCGACATCTTGGCGAGGTCGCCTGTGTGGAACCATCCGTTCTCGTCGATCACGGCTTGTGTGGCCTGCTCGTTCTTGTAGTATCCCTTCATGACGTTCAGTCCGCGCGTAATGATCTCTCCGGCCTCGTTTTCTGGGTCGTTGCTGGCAATCCTCACTTCCATGTGCTTCACGGGCGTTCCGCATGAGCCTCCAACGAAATTGTCGTAGTTGGAGAAGGTGATGAGCGGTCCCGTCTCGGTCGTTCCGTATCCCATGGTGATGGGGAAATGGATGCTTGTGAGGAATTCCTCCACCTCGCGGTTCAGTCCGGCTCCACCCACAACGACCTCGAACGCCTTGCCTCCAAACACATCCATGACGGTCTTCAGCATGTGTTCTTTCACCTTCTTGTTGATGCCCGGCATCTTCATGAGGAGCTTCACACGGTTGTTGTTGAGCTTGGGGAACACCAGTTTCCTGACAATTTTCTCCACGATGAGAGGCACCGAGATGATGACGTCGGGGTGAATTTCGATGAAGGCCTCCTGGATAACCGTGGGGCTCGGTAAGCGTGTGAGGAAGAAGAGGTGGTTTCCCAATACAAACTGGAGCAGGAACTCGCACACCAATCCGTACATGTGAGCCATGGGGAGGATGTCGAGCACGCGCGAGTTGGCGGGCAGTTTGCTGCCCAACTCATCGATCAGGAAGTCGATGTTGCTCCAAACCGATCGGTAGGGGAGCATCACTCCCTTTGAGAAACCTGTCGTGCCACTGGTGTAGTTGATCATGATCAGCTCTTCGGGCTGGTCCTTATGATACTTGACGTGCTCCTTGCGGAAATACTTGGGATACTTGTGACCGAACATCTCGTTGAGGTGCTCTCGCGCGAAAGTCAACTTCTCCGAGTTGCTTACCACAAGTGAATAATCGGGAATATAGATCACTCCCTCCAAGTTGGGCATCATGTTATAGTCGAGGGTGGTGCTTACCACATCGCCCACGAAGAGCAACTTCGACTCAGAATGGTTCACCACGTTGTAAACCTGTTCAGGCTTAAACTCATGCTGCACGGGCACGACGATGGCGCCATACGTCACGATGGCTAAGAAGGCGCATGCCCATGATGAGCTGTTGCGTCCGCAAAGCGCGATTTTGTCGCCCTTGCAGACTCCTGAACTCTCAAACATAATGTGGAGTTTCTCTATCTTTCGTGCCACATCATGATATTGGAGTGTGGCGCCCTTGTAGTCGGTCAGGGCGTCTTTCTCCCAATTCTTGATGATGGCTTGTTCTAGAAGCAAATTAAAACTGGATGCTTTGTCCATTGCACAAATAGAAATTTTGTGTGCAAAGGTACAACCAATTATGCACATTTCCAAAATTCATGTGCAGTATTTTTCCCTAAAATTCTTCTATAATCTGCTGAATAGCTTAAAATGAGCGATTTATAAGTGTTC
>NZ_JAXVAE010000011.1:0-3643 GCF_037460745.1 Hallella sp.
ACTCAAAACAAAAGCCCAAATCTGCTATTTTTTGCTTTTTTAGTCATTCTTTTTAGATAAAAGCACCCCGAATGGCATCTGGCATCTGTGCGATCGGTGGGAGAAACGTTCGCGCCCAAAGCCATAGCGGGTTATGACTTTGGGCGCGAAAGGAAGCAAGATGCTCGAAACAAACACTAACAAAGATGCTCGAAACAAGCACTAACAAGCATTGAGATCTAATGACGATTAGGGTTAAAACAGTAGATCTCACAACTGTATTTCAACAGTTTTTCCATCATATTCCACACTCTTGGTTGCCTGCATAGGCTGATCGCCAGCGCCACTGTTGGCACCCACCAGCACGATGTGGAATTGTCGACGCTGGAGCATTCCCTTATAGCTGCCCTTGCGAGGGGCGATGGTCAGGGTTCTGCCCGCTTCGTTCCAGGTAAACTTTATTTCAGAGAACTTGCCCTTCTCGTAGTTGTAGTTGTCGCCCTCGTCCTCATAGAGCGTGAACGTTCCGTCGGCGCCAGGATAGACACGGATCTCCAACTCGTCCCAAGGCTTCTCCGAACTATACTGCACCTCGGGGCCGAACGGCAGGATGGTGCCAGCCTTGATGAATACAGGCATGATGTTGATGGGGCAAAGGCGCTGGATGTCCTGCCCACCCTCATACAGGGCGTTGCTCCAGAAGTCATACCACTTGTTGCCCTTAGGCAAGTATACATTCACGGGCGCTGCCGCCTTCCTTACATCAGGATAGATGGTGTGGCCCTTCTTGTCCTTGTCCTTCCAGGTGTATAAGGGGTCGGTCACCGGCTTCACCAGTATGTTGCGGCCGAAGAGATACTCGTCGTTCAGGCGTGAAGCCTTCTTGTCGGCGGCATAATCCATCACCAGGGCACGCATCATGCTTCCGCTGTTCTGCACACAGTCGCCTGCCGTGCTGTAGATGTAGGGCAGCAGGCGATAACGCAGCTTGATGGTCTTGATCATGGCGTCGTACGCCCAGTCGCCCTGCTTTCCAAACGCATACAGTTCGCTTACCATAGGCGACGAGCAGTGGTTGCGCATCATGGGCATGAACGTTCCCCACTGCATCCAGCGGGTCTGCAATTCCTGGATGGCAGGGTTCTTGGCGTTCTGCTCAAACTCCCAGTAGAAGAACCCACCCAGGTCGGTGTTCCAGAACGGGATGCCGCAGAGCGAGAAGTTCAAGCCCGATGGAATCTGGTTCTTCATCTCGTTCCAGGAGGCCACCACGTCGCCGCTCCAGCAGATGGTGCCATAATGCTGAATGCCGAAGGTGGCGCTTCGGGTCATCTGGAGCGAACGCTTTGTGTTGCCCTTCTTCGCTCTCTGGTGCTCGTAGATGCTCTTGTTGTGCAGCAAGGGGAAGGCGTTCTTCACGCCCAGCCATGAACCGTCGTAGGTCTGGTAGTTCTCGTCGCCGGGCTTCTCAAAATGGTCGGGCTCCGAAGAGTCGGTCCACCAGGCATCGAAGCCCATTTGGTAGAGATGGGTGAGATATTTCCAATAGAGGTCGCGGGCCTTCGGGTTGAACACATCGTATGGCATCACGCCACTATTTTGGGGCCACGTTTCGAAAGGAAGGAGGGCGTTTATCTTCTTCAGCTCACGATACTGCTCCGTCCAGGGGCCGAAACTTGCCCAGATGGAAATCATCAGGTGGGCATTGTTCTTATGAACATATTTCACCATTTCCTCCGGACTCTTCAGGCGGGGTTCACCCTGCGCCTTCATCTGCTTCATGTCGGTAGGAAGATACTTGGCGTAGGCGGGGTCGGCCACCTTATTGATGTAGTAGGGATTCTGGAATTTCATAGCGTTCCAGTTGGAGTCGCATCCCCAATACTGCCAGTCTTGCACGATGGCATCGGTGGGAATCTTCAGCTCGCGATACTTGTCCAACACGCCCGCTAGTTCATCGCTGGTCTTATAGCGCTCCCGGCATTGCCAGAAGCCCATCGCCCATTTCGGGAACATGGTAGCCTGGCCGGTCAGTTCGCGGATGCTGGCGATGACGCCATCCTGCGTGCCATCCTTATACATGAAATAGTAGTCGGCGCAGGTTCCCACCTCACTGGTGAAGGATGTGCGCGATGGTTGGCCGCCATGGTCCTTCGACGCAACGACATCGTTGAAATAGGTCTTTCCAGCATTGTCCCAGTAAAGTCCATAGCCCTTCTCGCTGGTGAAATAGGGAATGGCTATATAGGTGTTGTGGTTCCAAAGCTCAATGTTTTGTCGGCCACGCTGGTTCATGTGAACATCACGCAGCTGCCCCAGGCCATAGATGGCCTCGTCGTCGGCAAGGCGGAAGTCCTGCTCAATGCGGTACTTGCCCTTGTTGGCTTCATCCTTGCGTGCTTCCAGGCGGGTCTGGGTGTCGGTAAGCAGCAGTTTTCCATCCTTCGAAAGGAAGCGTATTTCGCCGGTCTGCTGGTTCAACTCAACAGAGAAAAGGCTCGACTTAATGTTTACAATTTCGCCGTTTTCCTCTATTTGTATGTCCTTTGTCTGCCGAGGCTTCAACACAACCGAATAGCTCTTCTTCTGAACGGAGGCACCTTGGTTGGCGTCACATTTCATGATACGGACGATGGAGGGAGAATAGAACTCAATGGTTACGTTCTGCTGGGCCACCTGGCGGGTCACCACCTTGGCAGAGACGCCCTGGCGAAGGCTTGCCACCTTTACGCTTTTGGCAGCGAGTTGGCAGGGAACGCCAACAGTTGCAATGCCCAAGAGGGCCATGAGGGATAAATGCTTTAGCATACTTTTGGTTTTTGTGTTATAGGGTTTGTAATTGTTCCTGTCCTAAAAAACATAAGCTATGTTTGTCGGTTGCAAAGGTGATGCTAATTGCTGGAAAAGGGATAAAACAAATGATGATTTGAGTGGTACATTTGTTGAATCATACCTAAAAGAGGCCTTTTTAGGGCCATTCGGGCTCGATTTGGGGTTTACCTGTATTCGGATGGTAACACGCCAAATTCCTTCTTAAAGCATTTGGTGAAATAGCTGGGCGAGCTGAAGCCCGTGCGCTCCGCAATTTCGTTCACGGTGAGCGTGCCTTCCTGCAGCAAGACCGCCGCGCGACGAAGGCGGACGCTCCGGATAAATGCCACAGGGGTGGTGTCGGTCAGCGCCGTCAGCTTTTTGTAAAGTCCCGTCCGCTCCATGCAGAGATCGTGGGCCAATTGTTCCACGCCATACTCGCCATCCTCCAGATGCTGCTCCACCAACGAACGAACCTGTAGGATCAGTTTGGGCTCACCAAGGACCTCCTTGGCTGTTTCCGGCAGCTGGCAGCCATCTGCCAAGGACGGATCAGCGTTGGCCGAAGGGTTATTTATTATTACATTTCTATCTCTTCTCCGAAGGCGGTAAAGAAGCGCGCCCCCCACCAAAACCACCAGGAAAACGACAAGGCCGGCTATCGCCCATCCTGTTTGCCACCAAGGCTGGTCGATCGTAAAGAAGAGGCCCAGCATGGGCGAAACATAGATGAGGCCATCGTGGTAGGTGCCAAGCCAGATGGCTCCCTCCCGATCCCGATAAACCGTATTGATGCCCGTGGTGAGCGATTTTCCGTCAGGCAAAGCCAATTCCTTCACCTCGCGTGGAGTGG
>NZ_JAXVAE010000012.1:0-4104 GCF_037460745.1 Hallella sp.
CAAACCTGTAACCTTCTGATCCGTAGTCAGATGCTCTATTCAGTTGAGCTACGGAACCTCTTTGTTTAAGCGGTTGCAAAGGTACGACTATTTGTTGTAACCTCCAAACGTTTTGGCAACTTTTTTAAGGAAAAGTGCGTTTTTTACGCTTTTTCGCCCTTTTGGGGGCCTTGGAGGCGCTATTCATAGTCGTCGATGACGCTATTGGTGAAGTCCATCATGGGTTTTGCCACACGAAACAGGTGGGCCATTTTCTTCGTCCAATCGGGCTGGCTGAAGAAATTGTCGTCCACCGTTTGCCAACAACAGTAGTCTTTCATCTTCAAATAATCGATGTGCTCGTAGTCGGCGGGGAAGTCGCGTGGTGCCTTTTTCAAGTGAGTGATGCCAAACCCTTTTTCCGACATGTAGTCGTCGTCTTCCCAAAATCCCTCGTTCACCCTTCCGTAGGTTTCTACGAAAGTGGGGTTCTCCACGCACGCTTGCCACTCGTCGATGTTGCCCATGATCTCGTTGCGCACGGCGGTTAGGATGTTGGTGGGAAGCCAATACACACCCGTTGCCAGCACACAATGGCCTGGGCGCACATGGATGTAGTAGCCTCCGTGCAGTCCTTTCTTGCCATGGGCTGAGATGTAAGCGCCAAAATGTCGCTTGTAAGGGCTCTTGTCGGGCGAGAAGCGGATGTCGCGGTTGAAACGGTAGCAACAGTCCTTGGGCGTGAGGTGGGCAATGGTGGGGTCGAAGGTTGCAATGGTTTGGATGGCCTCTTTCACACCTTGCTCAAACTCGGCCTTGGCTTGTTGATATTCGGCCTTGTGTTCGTGGAACCACGTGGTGTTGTTGTTTTCTGCAATCTTTTGCAGGAAGTCTAATATGAGGGTTGTGTTCATGACGTTGGTGTCGTTTCGGATGATGGGTTGGCATGCCTTGGGGCTTTGCCCTTAGAGCTTGCTGTCTTTCAACAATTTGGGGCAGAAACCGTCGAACGGGCAATCGGCGCAGAGCGGCTTGGCGCTCCTGCAGACGTAGCGTCCATGGAGCAATAGCCAATGGTGGGCGTTGGGAATGTCCTCTTGGGGTATGTGGCGCATGAGGTATTGCTCCACCTTCAGCGGGGTGGTGGCCTCCTTGGGCACCAGTCCCAACCGGTGGGCCACGCGGAACACATGCGTGTCGACTGCCATCGTGGCATGTCCGAACCATACGGCCTCAACCACATTGGCGGTCTTTTGGCCCACGCCCGGCAACTTTACCAACTCGTTGTGGCTCTCGGGCACCTCGCCCGCATGGTCGGCTACCAGTGCCCGTGCCATGGCCACCAGGTGGCGCGCCTTGGCGTTGGGGTAGCTCACCGACCGTATATACTCCAGCACATCGTCGGGCTCGGCTTGCGCCATACTGCGCGCGTCGGGATAATGGCTGAAAAGGTCGGGCGTCACTTGGTTGACGCGCTTGTCGGTACATTGGGCCGACAACACCGTGGCGACGAGCAGCTGGAATGCCGAAGCAAACAGCAGCTCGGTCGTCACATGGGGTTGTGTCACCCTAAAGGTGTCGAGTATGCGCTCGTAGCGTTCTTTTCGTGTCATTTGATCATGTCGACCGAACGCTTCAGGAACTTATCGAGCGCCTCGCCTTTCAGCATGCCGTTTTGCAGCAATGCCAAGTCGATGAGTTGGTGCACGATGTTGTTGCCCTTGGCGTAGTCGCCGAGGATTTGGTTCTTCTTGGTGTGCTGCTCGCTGATGGCCTTCTGCGTGTTCTGCACGTCGTCTTTCTCCTCCTGTGTCAGATCCTCGGGCTTCTTGCCGTTCTGTGATTGGTGGAGTGCGGCCAGTCGGGCCGACAATCCCTTCAGTTCGCTCACCACAGGCTTCAGGGCCTCGGCGGTCGTCTTGTTGGTGTCGTCGAGCACCTCCTTCACCAACTTGTGGTCGGCGTTGAGCACGATGGTGTAGGTGTCGGGCATCTGGCCATAGAAGCTCATGCCGGGCTGGAAGTGGCTCATCTCCTTCATACGGCGCATGTATTCGCTCTCGGTGATGATCACCGGTTGGGCGTTCTCGCCAAGCGACTCCACGTCTACGTTAAACTGGGCCTTGTCCATTTGTGGCATCTGTGAGCGGAACACCTCTGACAGATTGTCGCGGTCGTCGCCAGTAATGGCAGACTCCTTCTTGTCGTCCTTGACGATGAGGCGGTCGATGATGTCGGCGTCGACACGGGCAAAATGGCTCTTCTCAAACTTGTTCTCCAACATCGACACCATGGGTACGTCGAGCTGGCCATCGAGCAGGAGCACACTATAGCCCTTGTCCTGAGCCGACTTGATGTATGAGTACTGGTCGTCCTTGTTGGTGGCGTAGAGGTAGACGAGCTCGCCGTTCTTGTCGGTCTGGTTGTCCTTGATGAGGGTCTTGTACTCCTCGAAGGTGAAGCACTTGCCGTCGACGTCCTTAAACAAGGCAAACTCCTTGGCGCGCTCATAGAAGTCGTCCTGGGTGAGCATGCCGTAGTTGATGAAGATCTTCAGGTCGTTCCACTTGTCCTCGAAGTCCTTGCGGTCGTCCTTGAAGGTCTGCTGCAAACGGTCTGACACCTTCTTTGTGATATAGGTGGAGATCTTCTTCACGTTGGCGTCGCTCTGCAGGTAGCTGCGGCTCACGTTGAGCGGGATGTCGGGAGAATCGATCACACCATGGAGCAATGTCAGGAAGTCGGGCACGATGCCTTCCACCTGATCGGTGACAAACACCTGGTTGCAATAGAGCTGAATCTTGTTGCGTTGCAAGTCGATGTTGCTATGCGTGCGTGGGAAGTAGAGGATACCTGTGAGGTGGAATGGGAAGTCCACGTTGAGGTGAATCCAGAACAAAGGCTCGTCCTGCATGGGGTAGAGGGTGCGATAGAAGTTCTTGTAATCCTCATCCTTCAGCGATGATGGGGCCTTGGTCCACAACGGCTCCACATTATTTATAATGTTGTCCTGGTCGGTGTCGACCTGCTTGCCATCCTTCCACTCGGTCTTTTTGCCGAAGGCCACGGGCACGGGCATAAACTTACAATACTTGTTGAGCAACTGCTCGATGCGTGCTTTCTCCAAAAACTCCTTGCAATCGTCGGAGATGTGGAGGATGATGTCGGAGCCACGGTCGGCCTTCTCGGCGTCGTCGATGGTGAACGAAGGCGAGCCGTCGCAGCTCCATCTGATGGCCTTGGCGCCCTCCTGGTAGCTCTTGGTTACGATCTCCACCTGGTCGCTCACCATGAATGATGAGTAGAAGCCCAGTCCGAAGTGGCCGATGATGGCATTGGCCTCATCTTTGTATTTGTCGAGGAAGTCGGTTACGCCCGAGAATGCAATTTGGTTGATGTATTTGTCGATCTCCTCAGCCGTCATGCCGATACCACGGTCGCTGATGGTAAGCGTCTTGGCCTCGGGGTCGAACGACACATGGATGGTCAGGTCGCCCAACTCGCCCTTGAAGTCGCCCTTCTGTGCCAAGGTCTTCAGCTTCTGCGTGGCGTCGACGGCGTTGCTGATCATCTCACGGAGGAAAATCTCATGGTCTGAATAGAGAAACTTTTTGATGACGGGGAAAATGTTCTCGGTCGTAACCCCGATATTACCTTTTTGCATGATAATGGTTGTTTTAATTCGTTTTTTTTGTATGGATAGTTGCAAAAGCCGTGCCATAATAGGCAAATAGAGGACAAAGAAAAGCCGTTTGCCAAAGATTTTTTGAAAATTTACGGAATATTTGACAGGTAGTTCGGAGAAATGCTATAATTTTGCAGCATAGATTCATTTCAATAGGTTAAGGTTAGTTTTTAAAAGGTTAAAGAACCCCCAATCAGAGTAGTGATACTGTGGATTGGGGGATTTCCTTTTTTAGGGCGGCATCCCAAGTGGGTTGATGAATATTCGTAAAATGAATCGTTGTCTTGACGATGGGCTTATGATGTCAGGGCGATAATCCCAAACCAATCGTGGGGATCATGGCCCTTCACCTTATCATAAAGGTCCGCGACCTAATTTATAATGCTCCTTTACTAGTGATGCGATATTAATCGCTTAACTATAGTTATATATTTGATATT
>NZ_JAXVAE010000013.1:0-4460 GCF_037460745.1 Hallella sp.
TTTATTTGATGAATTTTAATAACTATGCGATTTTATCGCATCAGTACTAATTTGCTATTTTACATCTTTGGCGACCTCCCCGTCAATCCATATTTGCTAACGGCGCTTGTATTCCTAACAAGCACCGCTGCTTCAATTCTCTTGACAGAACTTGTAAGACGTAAAAACATGGGAGTAATTATAGGAGAAAAACCTATAGCCTGAGATTTACCTCGCAGCTGACGACCATCTGCTGTTACAGAATGAGGGTGTGTCAAAACTCATTTTTTGAAAATATGAACTTATAATTTGAAATTTGAGCATCCTAAAAGACTAAAGAAAGGGCCGTATCATTACTCAATACAGAGTTTGATACGACCCTTTTAAATATTATAGTTATAATCTGTAACTTTGAAGAGTAGTCATTTTAGTTTTGACACACCCTCATCAGACCACATCCCTTGGTTGCAAGCGAAGGCTCGAATAGCGTGAGCCGGAATAACAAAAAATGAGATATGGTTAGGCTTTTCGCCCTACAATTCTTCCCATGCCGTCGCGGATGAGGATGGGGAAGCAGAACAGCGTTTCGCGAGGGAAGAGTTGGAACTTGTGGACCATGCGGCGCACCTGAACCAGGAACGAGAACGCCTTGCCCGAGAGAAAGCCGTTGGGGCGATGACGCATGGCCTCGTCGTGATGGCCGAAGTTGCCCTCATCGAAGATGCACCGCAACACCATGGCGGCGTCCCGATGATGACGCGGGTCGTAAAGCGGCATGACCTCGGCGGGGCACCCCAAATAGTCGACGGCCAAAGTGGCAAACACCTGCCACAGACGCTTGATTCCTAAATGTTCGATGTCGCGCTCCAGCTCGGCAACGTCCAGTGGACTGTCGCCCCCGACACGATGCACATAGAGGAACCGCATCCAGTCGGCCACTTGGCGCAAGCCAATGCCGCCCCCCACATAATGGCGTGCCAGATGCACAAATACAAAAATGGCGTTGAACGATGCGGGCGGCAACACCACGTCGTCCCACATCACGGGTGGCTTCGCCAACTGCTGTTGGCACCACGCAGGGAAATTGCGGCGCAAGCGACCGTTGAGGTCGGTAACGATCAGGCTATGCAACTCAATGGCGATATCGTCCACATGGAATGTGCGCTCATGCCCTTCCTCCAGTCCGTCGCCCGGCAAGTGCTTGGCAAACAGCTCCACGGCACGGTCGAACGCCTCAGCCTTAGGAATAAACACATCGATATCGCCCGACATGCGGTGCAACGGCTGCGGATAACATCGCGCCAGCCCCTGGCCCTTGAGCAGCCAAGCCGGTATGCCTTGGCGCTCCAACATAGGGAAGAGCCCATGCAGGCAATGGTTCATGTTGCGGTTGCGGTCCTCGGCCTCGGCCGTCATATTGACCATGGAGAAATAGATGGGCTTCGACGGTCGGCGATCGGCGGGCATCTGCGACAACGCGTCGGCAAGAAGTCCTTGGCACGTTTGCTCCACCGCCACGTCGACCACCCTCAGCCACGTAGCCTCATCGGCCATCGGTGCCTCCGCCTCGGGCGTCGTTGGCACATCGGCCCACAGCGCACGTCGGAAAAGATGCAAAAAGAGTTGTTCAGCCTTGGTAAATCGTTTCATAACGAGTAATCATTTGTTCCACCCCAAACTGCGACACCACCTTGCGATAGGCCCTATCAGCCTTCGCCTCATCGCCCACCGCCTCACGAAGGGCGGCGGCAAGCGCCGGTGCGTCGCCGGCGGGGAAATAGGTCACCTCATCGGCCCCATACTTCTCGCGCATGCCGGGAATGTCCGACGACACGATGGGCGTGTGGGTCAGCGCGGCCTCAGCCATCGACAAGCAGAACCCCTCGCTCCACGATGTCTGCGCAAACACATCGACCAGCGAGAGGTAGCGCGAAGCCCTTGGGCGCCGCCCCAGGAAGAGCACACGGCCGGGGCAAAGACGTTGCGCCAACTGTTGCAACGCTCCATCCTCAGCCCCGTTGCCGATGAGCAGCAACCGATAGTGGGCTGGCAACAACGCCAGGGCGCGGATGAGCACATCGAGTCCCTTGATCTTGTCGAAGAAGCAGATGTTGGCCACCAATACGCCATCACCCTTGTGTTCACGGATGCGACGGCAGTCGTCGGCATCAAGCGGCACGTCGACCGTCGGTTCCTCCACACCATTATAACAATAGGTGAGGCGTGATGGGCGAATCCAATGCGCATAATGGGCGACCGCATCGCTACTGAGCGTCACCACCCTGTCATGGCGACTGAGCGTGCGCACAAAGAGGTGGCCGAAGATCCAGCCCAACACCCGTCCGTAGATAAAGCGAAACTCCTCGAAGACATACGAGTGGATGGTGGCCACGGCCCTTACGCCCCTCGGCACGCCATGGATCCAAACATAAAGGTTGGGGCGAAGACCATGCGTATGCACCACGTCGTAGCCCGTGAGAT
Organism: Hallella sp.; assembly: GCF_037460745.1. Classification (NCBI taxonomy): domain Bacteria; kingdom Pseudomonadati; phylum Bacteroidota; class Bacteroidia; order Bacteroidales; family Prevotellaceae; genus Hallella; species Hallella sp. The sequence goes on from NZ_JAXVAE010000013.1 coordinate 2,461, forward strand.
CGGTGGCCCTCAGCAGACTGATGCGCGTCACGCGACAGGGAAACGCCATGGCGTCGGTGGTGACGGGATCGAAATAAAACACGTGGCACTCATGGCCACGGGCCATCATGCCCTCCACCAATTGTTGCACCACACGGTTGGGCGCCATGCGGTAAAGCGAAGGAATGATGTAGGCTATTCTCATAGGTCGGTTCGTCCCATCATCACATAGGCCCATTTGGAGAGCCACGGATGCGGATAATATTTCAGGTCGGTCACCCACAGGTCGTTGTAGGTGTTCAATGTGTGCAATCCCTCGAATCCTGGAGGAGGCGTCAGCCGGCGCACCTCGCTCATCGTCCATCGGCCCGCCTCGCCCGTGATCTCTTGGATGCTGAGCGCCTCGCCATACCACTCGTTGCACACCTGCGCCGGTCGGTAGCGCTTGCCCTGATGCTCGAAGACGGCACCCGCGTTGCGCGCCACACGCTCCTTGAACACAAGAGGTTGCGAGGCCACAAAGTTCTCGCCTTGCTTGCGATAAAGATGGAGCGTGTCGCCGTTGAGCCCCTCACCCTGCGTGGCCAGCACATAGCCATCCAGGAGGATCGAATCGGAGAGGTCGACCGCCACCAAGTCACGCTCACGCCGGCAGCTGCCATCGACGCGGTTGTAGCAATAAAGCGACAGGCGGTTGGCCCGCGAGCTCTCGGGCATGAACCACACCCGGTCGCCCTCGCGACGCACGATATAGGGGAAGCTCAACTGCAAGGGTTCCTCCAACACGGGGCGGCGTTGGCATATCTTCCACGTCGCACGGTCGATGGTGAGTTCGGAGATGGAGCCTTTCAATGTCTGCAACGAGAAGTCCTCCACCAGCAACGTTATCGCCTTGTCGTCGGCGTCGACAATGAAAGGGTCGGCAAACCAATTGTCGCGGTAGGGATTGCCCACCACCATGAGGCGGCCGTCAACCCAAAAGGCTACAGCCCATCGGGCCTGCAGCAGTCGGCACAACGCGTTCTTGATTGTTTTCAACAATGAAGGCATATCTTGTTATAATGGCTATTCGCAAATTCTCCCACAGAAGGTTTATGTGGATTTTTATGAGGTCCACCGCCTCATTACTTCCCTTCGGTCAGTGGGTCTGCGACAAATCTCGTGAGATTTTAAAACACCGACGGTGTTTTTCTCTCAGTTGTTATTCGATAGATTACCTCCCATTGATCGGTGGGGCTTCGCCGGGTCTCGTGAGATTCGTGTTCTTAATATTCAAAACACCGACGGTGTTTCCATTCTGCCGTCATTCGATACGGTCGGTGGGGCTTCGCCGAGTCTCGTGTTCTTTTGATAAATCACCCCGAATGGTTTCTGTGTTGCTCTGTGCGATCTGTGGGCGAATTCTCTCACGTGCTTTTTCAAGCACATTGGGCGCTTAGTTGTCTCCCACAGATCTCTCAGATTTGCACAGATGTTTTTCCTTGCATCCAACTTTCCGCATGCGATAGATCCGTGCTCATCCGTCGCGCCAGCGGCGCATCAAAGACCAAGCAGCAGGACGCGGAGCAAGAGTAAAGGATCCGTGAAAAGACCCATCCGTGCGCATCGGTGAAATTACCTCCCTTTGGTCAGTGTGCTTCGCACGTCATTCGTGAGATTTAAACACCGGCGGTGTTTCCTCTCAGTCGTCATTCGATAGATTCGTGAGATTCGTGTTCCTTAAAATATCACCCCGAATGGCATCTGTGTTGCTCTGCGATCTGTGGGCGAATTCTCTCATTTGCTTTTTCAAGCGCATAGGGCGCTTAGTTGTCTCCCACAGATCTCTCAGATTTGCACAGATGCATTTCACGTCCAGTCTGCGATAGATCCGTGCTCATCCGTTGCGCCGGGGCGCATCAAAGACCAAGCAGTAGGCAGCGGAGCAAGAGTAAAGGATCCGTGAAAAAACCCATCCGTGCGCATCAGCTTTCTATGTTAAAATCCAAATATTTTGACCATTATTTTTAATTTATGCTGAT
>NZ_JAXVAE010000014.1:0-4574 GCF_037460745.1 Hallella sp.
TTATATCTTAACCCTTGCAAAGGTAATGGTTTAATTGCAATTAAAAGAAAAATATAGCGATTATTTACCCAAATCTATGTTACATGGTTAGATTTGGGTAAATAATCCGCCTTAAATTCTTTTGCATACTCTGACGATGGCTATTTAGTTGCAAAGGCAGTATGCTCTGATTTGAGCAGTTTATTTTAATAAGACAGGCTGCACCTCAACAATTGAAGTAAACTTCATTGCGTTCGGCTTGCACTGTCTTTTTTGGGGGGCGGTAAAAGAACGTAAAAAGCGGTATTGGAATGTTGTCATACAATTCCCATGCCGCTTATATTCAACGCTTTAAGCTGCTCGTGTAGCTTTTTGAGCGATTAGTATTCGTCCTCGTTGTAATAGAAGTTTTCCGAGCGGAATGGATCCGGTACATACTGTGGACGGTGCTCTATATGGAAGCAGTTGTATTTCACATAGGCGGCGGTGCCGTTCAGCTCCATAAACTCGTAATTTTCCTCTGAGCCACATTTGTTCAAAATGAAAAAAAACGGCAAGATAGCCAAAATAGTTCATTGGAAAATTGCTTAATTCAGTATGAATTAGTATTTTTGCTGAACCCAAAAGGGCAATTTTGTCGAAATGAAAGATCTGTTAAGAGGTTAAACCAAGTTCTTCTCCTAACCAAGACATTAAAGTAATGTATTCTATAATTCTACAAAACCATGAACACTACCTATCGTGAACGCATAGAATCCACCCTTGTTGAAACCCACCGCGAAGGCATCGACAGTGTCGTCGAGTGGCTGGGCGAGAACCATTTCTATGATGCGCCGGCCTCGGTGACCCACCACAACGCCTTTCAGGGCGGCCTTGCCAAGCACTCGTGGGAGGTCTATTGCCAAGCCATGGCGCTGTGGCAAGCCTCCGACCATCGGGAGGCGATGGCCCCCGAGAGCGTAGCCATCGCCGCGCTGCTCCACGACGTGTGCAAGGCCGACAATTACCAGTTCGACAGCAGCAACCCTTACCTCATCCACACGCTCAACGGCAATAGGGCGAAAGGGCACGGCGAACGGTCGGTGCGCATCCTCGAACGCTTGGGCCTGGCCATGAGCCATGAGGAGCGAATGGCCATCCACTGGCACATGGGCGAGTTCGAGCTGTCGTCGGGCGGCAGTGAGCAAGACTACGAGGAGTCGGTCCGCATCCCCCTATGCAACCTCGTTCGGCGCGCCGACGGCTATGCCGCGTGGCGTAACACATGGGACGCCGGCGCGTGGCGTGCCTATTTCGAGGAGCGAAAGAATCAGGGCGACACGCGCGGTCCGCGGCGCCAGGTCTACGCCTCCACGCTCATGCTGGTTAAGCGGGGCCGTTACCACACAGCGTCGGGGGGCTCGGTCGATCTGGGCAGCATCGTCAACCCACAGGCCCAGGCCGACAACGTCTTTCTTGACCACGAGATAACGCTCCGGCCATCGCTCGAGCGCAACAGCGGTCAGGTGCGCATCGCCGTGGTCAACGACGATTGCTTGGACTTGGCGCGCCGTCTCCATGCCACGGATCCCACCGACGACATCTGCGTGCTCAACATGGCGAGCTCGCGCAACCCCGGCGGTGGCGTGTGGGGTGGGGCGGGAGCCCAGGAGGAATACCTCTTCCGCTGCACCGACTACTATCGGTTCCTCTACCAGTATGCCAACCACTTCGACCCACAGGCATACCATGTGCAGCGCAACGCCCACCATCGCTATCCGTTAGCCCCCCTCTACGGTGGCGTCTACTCGCATGGCGTCACCGTGTTTCGCGACACCGAAGCCAACGGCTACGCCCTTCTCGACAGTCCGGTGCGGCTCAATTTCGTTGCCGTGGCCGCCTTCCATTTCAATGAGCGCTGCGACGCCATACCGCAGCCGTATGTGGAGCCCACCAAAGACAAGATACGCCTCATGCTACGCCTGGCCGCCAACAACGGGCAGCGCCGCCTCGTGCTCGGCGCCTTCGGGTGTGGCGCCTTCCACAACGAGCCGCACCACATGGCCCAGCTGTTCAGGCAGGTCATCAACGAAAGCGAGTTCCAGGGTCTCTTCACCTCCATCAGCTTCGCCGTCATCGAAGACCACAACTCAACGAACAACTACACTGCCTTCCGCGACGTGCTGGAGGGATAGCAGTCACGCCTTCGTTAACCCCGATGAGCCTCGCCAACGGCGGAGGGTGCGAGGCCAAGGCCAATCGTAAGGGTCCACCGCCTACGGCGCTGGCCTCTGGGGGTCTCGTGTTTTTTGATAAAAGCACCCCGCATGGTATCTGCGATCTGTGGGAGAACATTCCCGTGCCGCATGGCTCTGACGAATAGCGGAATTGACCAAGCGGGCAGAAAAGTCAATGGTAGCGCATAGCCCTGACAACCCAAGCGGGCTGAAAGCCCAATGGCCTCCTCAGCCCAGGGCAAGCGAAGCGACACCCTGGGTATAATGTGCCGTGGAGCTTGCGCCCTGCTGTAAGGGCAAAAGTACTGAAACAGAGCGTGTTATGTTTACTTTTGCCCTTGCAGGGCGTAGTGTGATAGGGTGTGGCGGTTTACCCAGGGTGTCGCTTCGCTTGCCCTGGGCTATGAACTTCTGCCCCTTCAGGGCGTGCCCGTTAAAACGCGCCCTCATAGAAAGGTTCTCCGCATGCGAAAAATCCGTGGCAATCCGTTGCGCCGGCGGCGCATCGAAACCCAAGCAGTAGGCAGCGGAGCAAGAATAAACAATCCGTGAAAAGACCCATCCGTGCGCATCGGTGCAATTACCTCCCCTTCGGTCGGTGGGGCTTCGCCGAGTCTCGTGTTTTTTGATAAAAGCAGCCCGCACGGTTTCTGTCAAAATCTGCGATCTGTGGGCGAAATATTCCCGTGCCGCATGCCCCATTCCACATCCCCACATTCTCACATTTCACATACAACATTTCACACCCAACATATCACATTCCACATTCCACATTCTCAACACTCCTCCCCCCAATCTACACGTTTTTTTCCGTCGCGCCCCGCCCCGCGTCCAAATACGCCATTCTCAGCGCATCATTGCAACCGGCTATCATTCAGCCACTTATCGTCTGAATGTCACCGTTCTACGTTCCCCACTCGGCCTTCCCCACGCTGAAACGCCATCTTTCGCATCTCGATCCCTGCCCTTTCGAGGCTCCATCCCTTACCTTTCGCATCTCGATCCCTAAGCTATCGTAACTCGAAACATGCCCAACGCCGCGTTCTCCGTTCCGCAAGCAGCGTCCAAACCGATCTTTTCCGCCCCATTCAGCCTGCCACGCCCACTATTTTACCCAAAAATCCGACACAGGTTTTCCACCAAAAATCTTTAGAATGTTGATAGTGGAGTGATCATAATGATGAGTGTTGAGTGTTGGGAGGAGCATTGTGGGTTTGCACCAAACAAGGTCGGTAAAGTGTAGAGTTTGGCACAAATCGGAAGAAATGTATAATCTTTCGTTATTCGACGATTCCATTTAGGAATGAACACGATAACCTATGCTGATAATCATGTCGAGGTTGTAGTATGCCACACTATAATCACACAGAATTTGTTTTTATCAGATTTTTTATGTATGTTTGCAAAAATAAGGATATTTATTGTAAAATTAAAATTGAAATCAGATGGATGAAGAATTGAAAAGAGAACTTCTTGAGGGCTTGGATGAGTACTATGCACAGCGTACAGATTTACTCACAGAAAGCAATACACCTCAAAAGACTATGGAAATAAACGGACTGACATATATTCAGGTGGATTGTACCGCAGAAGAATGGATAAAATCAGTCGGTGGTGTTAATATCGAAGATGTACAATGGCAGATGTAAATATAGAATTTGCAAAGCAAAAACACATAGTTATTTTGTCTCAAAGGGCATATGGCGATTTAGATTATAAACAGAGAAAAAATTGGAATTCACGAAAGCAATTACAGCGTGAAAGAGCAAATCTATTATTTAATAGAACCTATCAAGGTTTATATAATTTAGCAAATGACATAACACCCACTACTATTTTAGCTACAGGCGTTCCGAATGAATATGTGTATAGGCTTTCTGATGGAATAGGACGAATAATATTCCAACTGATACATACAACTACGGAATCTATCATCTATGTTATAGATTTTCTATGGGACTATAAAAGAGTACCTAATAGTTGGTGGAGTATTGTAGAAAATAAAAAAAGGTTTCGTCACATAATTAGAGAAACCATTAATCAGTATTTGAAACGAAATATACTATAATAGAAATGAGCAACCTGGTTAGGCTGCTCATTTTGGCCAACTGTGATGTTATCGCCTTATTTGTGCCAACAGCTATATCATTGCCATAATTTTTCCCATCTGTGGCAGTTGTTGCAAAATTTGCAATAGTTGCCTCTTCTTGTAATTCTCCATCCTCCAACACGTTCTCTTAGACCCCAGAGGCCATCGCCGTAGGCGGTGAGCACCTTACGAACTGCGCTCTGGCCATGCGGCACGAGAATATTTCTCCCACGGATCGCAGATAAGCAGATGCCATGCGGGTTGCTTTTATCAAAAAACACGGATATCAC
>NZ_JAXVAE010000015.1:0-4771 GCF_037460745.1 Hallella sp.
CAGCATAAATTAAAAATAATGGTCAAAATATTTGGATTTTAACATAGAAAGCAGAATCTCACAGATAACATCCAGTAGCGTAGCCATCTGTGCAAATCTGTGTCATCTGCGGGACAACCCCATGAGGGAAGCGAATATATTAGTCTCCCACAGACTTCCCCTGATATTTTCTGCGGGCTAACGTTGAAGGATCATGAAAGTAAACGATATAACCTACAAGATACGCGGGGCAATATTTAAGGTATATAACACCTTGGGGCCAGGCCTTCTCGAGTCAGTTTACGAGGCCGCCCTATGCTATCAGTTACGTCAGGACGGACTGGCTGTAGCCACCCAGGTGAAAATCGATGTAGAATACCAAGGCTTCATTCTCCCCATTGATTACCGTATCGACTTACTTGTGGAGGATACGGTAATCATCGAACTGAAATCCGTAGAGGAATTGAAACCCGTCCATCACAAGCAACTGCTCACCTACCTGCGTCTGGCTCACAAACCCGTCGGTCTCCTTGTCAATTTCAATACCGCCGACATGGAACATAGCATCCATCGTAAAATCAACGGCTACATATAAATCTCCCACTGATCTCACAGAATCCCACAGATAACATCCTGCAGCGTAGCCATCTGTGCAAATCTGCGTAATCTGTGGGCGCCCCGCTCGCAATGCGAGCAAAGAAAAATCTCTCCCACTGATCTCACAGAATCCCACAGATATCATCCAGTAGCGTAGCCATCTGTGTAAATCTGCGTAATCTGTGGGCAACCAAAAGAAATAGTATCTCCCACGGATCACAGAATCCGTTTGAACCAACCCTCCACGTTTGCAAAACGATTATTTCCTATGGATATTCGCATTTTAATAGATAAGTTAGGACCCATAACCAACTCCGAGATCACCCTCAAGCCATTCATGGTCTTCACGGGCGAGTCGGGTCTGGGTAAGAGCTATACCGCATTCCTCGTTTACAACCTAACCTCTGCCTTGACGGCTATTAGAATGCAAGAGTTTGTTGAACAAAAGGTTAAGGGAAACAAACTCGAGCTTGACGTTAAATTCAAGGATTTCAGACTGTGGCTAAACAATAACACAAGTGCCTACCTTGGCTATCTGTTGGGCTATAGCGACTTTTCGTGTCATGTCAACTACGTGTTCGACCTCGACGACGATATGCCACTCCAAGTGAAGTGCCTCGACGATGACGAAAGCACCAGCTTCAGTCGTTGCAGCATGAACGGCAAGACGGAAGTGTTTCCGATGCATCTGGCAGACCAGACCCTGCTGATGAGCTTCACGCTCAACAAATATCTTGCGGAAAAGATATTCAATCAGCCCTACTTCTTCCAACTCCTGCTCCCCCCGGCGCGCGCAGCATTCATAGGATCTAACACCACCACGCCGATCGGAATGTATCGCGAGTTCCTACGCCAGTTTGACGACCTCAAAACACCGTCGCGTGTGGCAAGCCCCGACATTCAGCTATATTCCAATTACATAGCCCGCCTTGTCGACGGAAAGATTGTTGTGGAGAATGGCAATATCTACATCGTTTTTGAGTCGGGCGCGAAGATCCCCGTATCAGCGGCCGCCTCATCCGTCAAAGAGCTCATGCCCTTCTTGTTGATGCTTCAAAACGGCAAGAGCCTCTACAACAGCATGCTTTTTGAAGAGCCCGAGGCCCATGTGCACCCCAAGAAGCAATCGCTCGTTATGGATATGCTTGCAAGATGCATCAACAACGGAATGATGATACAGATGACCACCCACAGCGACTATATGCTGAACCGCATGAACCAATTGTTGATGCTGGGAGAGATACGCAAGGTGTCGCCCCCGACCTTCGACAAGTTCTGCGAGGACCATCACCACAACAAGAAGCTCTATCTCGATAGGAGCAAGGTAGGAAGCTGTTATTTCAAGCGCGAAGGCGAAAAGGTGACGATCGAAGAGCAGCAACCCACCGTCGGCCTGCCCCTCACCACCTTCGATGAGACCGTGAGGCAACAGATCGACTTGTCGGCAACGCTCGACGAATTGGCAGAAAGCATAGGCATTGATATCAATATGTAATCTCGCCAGTCGATGAACACCGCAATAGCAGAGTTTAACCTCCTGTATCCGAGGTTCGAGGCCCATTCGTTCAACACCCAATGCGAAGTTGTAGAAACCAATCCGAGAACCCCCAGCGACTTTCAAAGGTTCGTTGTTAAGGATGTCTGTGGATACGTCTTCCCGCGCGAGTTGGCAAAGGCAACCATCTCGTTTTACGATAAGGCAGGCTGTCCCGACCCGATGAGATTAAACTGCGATGGAATATTCTGCGCCGAGGTCAACAACAAGAAATGTATGTTCCTATGCGAGCTGAAGAGCACCTTCGACTCCAGTCAGATATTCCATGCACGAGAGCAAATCATAGGAACGCTCATGAGGCTTAAGGCAAAGGCAAGCATATTGCAAACACAAGTCGACTGGGAGTACCACGGAGTGATAGTGTCTTACGAGCCCACAAACCGCCAACTTGATGCGCTTAACAAGCTGTCGAGCAACGACGGACGATTCGCTAAGCCCCTGTGCGCCAAACGCCATAAGGTCATCCGAAACGAGCTGTCCCAAAAGTATTACCACCCCTTGTCCATTCCCGACCTGAACATCCATTACGTGGCAGTACCCAACCGAAACCCCGAGTATGAGCTCGATATGCAAACCCTGATAAACCTCTAATCCCACCGTCAGCCCTCCGTGGCATCCCCAAGGAGGACATGGAAGAGGCACGCGAATGAGGTTCCCGCAGACAATCAAAAGTTTCCCAGAGATCTTACAGATGCTTATAAAAGAATAATACCATGTGCGTATTTAATATGAACACAGCGCTTCAACAGAGCAAGGTCTATTCTGTTGCAGGCCAATATTTATATAAGAGCATCAAAGAGGCGATAGCCAATAACGACAGGCTCTCGGTAGATATGGATGGTGTAACCTCCTTACCCTCAGTCTTCCTGAACGTGTCGTTGGGCAGAATCATCGACGAGGAGGGAAAAGACAAACTAAAACAATACGTTGGCTTTGTTAAGATAACCAAGCAGCAAGCCCTTCGCCTTCGTGACTATCTGCAGCGGTACAACTAACTCCCGATTTACATGGCTGACTGCCAGCACACTGGAGCGCAAGGTCAGAAGTCGCTTTGTGAAATATAAAAATATTATGACGAACGCATTGCAAGACAAGGATATGAACCTGTATCCTATTTGTGTTGTTCCTCCTGAACGCCATTACGATTCCTGTAAGGAATTGGTCGACGACATCAGGTGGTTTGAGCAATCGCGTGCGCACTTCTACCAAGATTATCCGCAACTCAAGCCGAAGGCGGGACTGTTCGAAAAGGTACGGGTTGACGACAAGAAAGGTTACATCCTGTTACCCACATCGTTAGATTATGGCGTCCTTTACAGAGGACAAGGCAGCTATCATGGCCGATGCCTTCCTGCTCTTTATCGCCTACCAATCCTCGATGATAGTCTTGGCATTGATTGGAAAATCCCAACCGAGCATGCCAATCTCTCAGAGAAAGATACGAAGCATGCAATGCTGAAAGACTTCGATTCACCATTCGATATCAACGTAGATTTATACTAACACGAACCATACAAATGACTCTCTTAGTTGCCTGGGCAGGAATTCAAACAAGAGGAAGGGACAAGAAAATTATAGGTTCCCTTTATATAGCAGCCGATAGTCGTTATTCATGGGGGGATGGAAAATGGAATTATGACATGGGTAAGAAAGTTTTTGCTTGTTATAATTTTCCTGATGCCTTTGCTTTATGCGGAAAAGTTATGTTTCCTGCTTTTATTTTATCCTCTTTGGTTACTCTGATAGACAGAGACGCATTCTTTGCCCATGAAGATGATGAAAAAACAAAGGTTAGTAAGGTTACTGGTTATATAAAATCAGCATTGGCCGATTTTTACACAAAAGACATTGGCACTTTTGAAATTTTGTATATGTTGCGTTGTGATTCAGAACTTTCTTTGTGGAAGTATGTTTATGATAAACAGTTGTTTTGTGAGAAAATAAACTTGCAGAACGAAGAAGGTCATTACTACGTAACAGGGTCTGGAAGAGACACATTTAAAAACATTTATGTCAAACATCTTTCCGATGATAATGCAAATACAAGTCGATACGTATTTCATTGCTTTATTCATACAATCAAGTCTAATCTGGTAGCAGATGTCGGAGGAAAACCTCAGATAATAGCATTGTATGGAAAAGGTAATTCAATAGACATTGGTTATGTTGATAATGGTGAGTTTTATTTGTATGGGAATAAGTGTTTATCTATAGCTAATCATATAGATATAGAGCAGTGGAGAAATGATAACTTTGAACGTTGTGATTCTTTGACAGGAAAGTTATTGCATGAAGCACAACGTCAACCTTTTAAGAAATGGTAAGGCTTCTAATAGTGTAACAGCTAGCACGCCTGATACTGAGTCAGGAAGTACCGGTGCGACTCCGGTTTAGCCTTTTAATACAATAGTAGTTATGAATAGAGGTTCTGAATGGCGTAAATGGGATTTGCATATACATACCCCAGGAACTGCCAAAAATGATCAATATGGAAACCTAGATGGAATCTGGGAGAAATATATAGATGCCTTGGAGAAATCAGATGTTGCCGTATTCGGTATAACAGACTATTTTTCTATGGACAATTATTACTAGTGATGCGATATTAATCGCTTAACTATAGTTATATATTTGATATTT
>NZ_JAXVAE010000016.1:0-4901 GCF_037460745.1 Hallella sp.
TGTCTGATGAACAGATGAAGGAAACGGTCGCTAAATTCAAGAAGCTGCTCACCGACAATGGTGCAGAGATTCTGAACGAAGAGGCCTGGGGATTGAAGAAGATGGCTTATGCTATTCAGAAGAAGTCTACAGGTTTCTACTGCCTGTTGGAGTTCAAGGCTGAGCCATCAGTGATTGACCGTCTCGAGACTGGCTATCGCCGCGACGAGAGAGTTATTCGTTACATGACCGTGAAGCTCGACAAGCACGCTGTTGCTTACGCTGAGAAGCGTCGTGCCAAACTGGGTAATAAATTGGAGGCTTAATTATGGCAGAGCAGAAAAATTCAGAAATCCGTTATTTGACCGCTCCTTCTATTGACACCAAGAAGAAGAAGTATTGCCGTTTCAAGAAGAGCGGTATCAAGTATATCGACTATAAGGATCCCGAGTTCCTGAAGAAGTTCCTCAACGAGCAGGGTAAGATTCTTCCCCGTCGCATCACAGGTACTTCATTGAAGTATCAGCGTCGTGTGGCTCAGGCTGTCAAGCGTGCACGCCAGATCGCACTGCTTCCATACGTAACCGATTTGTTGAAGTAATTGAAAAGGAGGCTAAGATATGGAAATCATACTGAAGGAAGATATTATCGGACTTGGATACAAGAACGATATCGTTAAGGTGAAGAGCGGCTATGGCCGTAACTACTTGATTCCCACAGGCAAGGGCGTTATCGCTTCAGAGAGCGCTAAGAAGGTGCTCGCTGAAAACCTGAGACAGCAGGCTTGCAAGATCGCTGCTGCTAAGGCTGAGGCTGAGAAGCGTGCTGAGGCTCTGAAGGACGTGGAGGTTGTTGTTGTTGCCAAGGTTGCCGCCACTGGCCACCTCTATGGCTCTGTCAACGCTCTCGTCGTTGCTCAGGAGCTCGCTAAGAAGGGCATCGAGATCGACCGCAAGATCATCACCATGCACGACATCAAGAAGGTTGGTGACTTCGAGGCTACCGTACACTTCTTCAAGGATGTTGAGGTGAAGGTTCCTGTGAAGGTTGTGGCTGAGAAGGCTGAGGCCGTAGCTGAGGAGGCTCCCAAGGCTGAAGAGGCTCCCGTAGCTGAGGCTGCTCAGGTTGAAGCTACCGCCGCTGAGGAGGCTCCCGCCGCTGAGTAATCCACTCGAATATGCTTGGGCCGCTCAGGTGGCCTGACTTTAGAAATATGGAAAGTCCCGTTCGTCGTAAGATGAGCGGGGCTTTTTTTATATTCATTCACAAAGTATAACGGGCCGTACCGGCACATTTCGAAATATTATTGTTACCTTTGCATCATAATCGAAACAATAATAAGACAATAACAATGAAAGCATTTGTATTCCCTGGACAAGGTTCACAGTTCGTCGGTATGGGCAAGGAGCTCTACGACAATAATCCTATGGCAAAAGAGTTGTTCGACAAGGCCGACGAGATTCTCGGCTTCAAGATTACCGATATCATGTTTGCCGGCACCGACGAGCAGTTGAAGCAGACCAACGTCACTCAGCCTGCCGTGTTCCTCCACAGCGTTATCTCTGCCCTCTGTCTTGACGAGCAGGATGCCGCAATGGTAGCAGGCCACTCACTTGGTGAGTTCTCGGCCCTGACATTCGCTGGTGCGCTGACCTTCGAGGATGGCTTGCGTCTGGTGGCTGCCCGTGCCAATGCTATGCAGAAGGCTTGTGAGGCCAACCCTGGTATTATGGCCGCCATCATCGGTTTGCCCGACGAGAAGATTGAGGAGATCTGCGCTGAGGTGAGCAAGGGTGGCAAGACGGTTATCGCCGCCAACTACAACTGCCCTGGCCAGTTGGTTATCTCTGGCGACAACGACGCCATCAACGAGGCTTGTGAGCAGTTGAAGGCCGCTGGTGCCAAGCGTGCGTTGCCCTTGAAGGTGGGTGGCGCTTTCCACTCTCCGCTGATGCAGCCCGCTAAGGAGGAGTTGCAGGCAGCCATCGAGAAGACCGAGGTGAAGGCTCCCAAGTGCCCCGTGTACCAGAACGTAGACGCTCAGGCTCACGTGGACCCCGTAGAGATCAAGGCCAACCTCATCGCTCAGCTCACATCGCCCGTGCGTTGGACAAAGACTGTGCAGAACATGATTGCCGCTGGTGCCGACGACTTCCTGGAGTGCGGACCGGGCAAGGCCCTTCAGGGTATGATTGGACGCATTGACAAGACCGTAGCTGCTCACGGCATCGCCTAAGGACAGTTTCGGCGATTTGCCTTTGTTGTGTTAATGGATTTCACATGTCAAGACAGGGCGCTGCCTTTTGTCTATGATTTCTTAGCATCAAGGTAACATTGTTAATGAATAAGAAAATTATCGTATATCAACTTCTTCCCCGCCTCTTTGGCAATAAGAACCAGACGCGTAAGGCCAATGGTTCGTTGCTGGAGAATGGGGTGGGGAAGATGAATGATTTGGATACCCTCCATCTGAGGCGTATTCATGACATGGGATTTACCCATGTGTGGCTCACGGGTGTTATTCGCCACGCCACTACAACAAACTACAGCCAGAATGGGATACCTGGTCAGCATGCCGCCGTTGTGAAAGGATTGGCGGGATCGCCCTACGCTATTACTGACTATTACGACATTGACCCCGATATCGCGGTTGATGTGGACCATCGCATGGAGGAGTTTGAGAAGCTCGTGGCACGCATCCATTATGTGGGCATGAAGGTCATTATCGACTTCGTTCCCAACCATGTGGCGCGCGAATATCACTCTATCTGCTGTCCGGCTGGTGTGACCGACTTGGGCGAGGATGATGATGTGAACATGCATTTCTCCCCTCGTAACAATTTCTATTACTGTCCGGGGCAACCTTTCGTGTGCCCTGTTCCGACGCCTGAAGGCGAGGAGCCTTATGTGGAGAATCCCGCTAAGTGCACCGGTAATGACCGTTTCGACAATCGGCCAGGTGTAGGCGATTGGTACGAGACCGTGAAGCTCAACTATGGCGTGGACTATTGCGACGCCGGAGGTCGTAGCTATCACTACGATCCGGTTCCAAGCACGTGGACCAAGATGACCGACATCTTGCTCTATTGGGCTTCGAAGAACATCGATGGTTTCAGGTGCGACATGGCGGAGATGGTGCCCCATCAGTTTTGGAGCTATGCCACCCGCATCGTGAAGGGGCGCCATCCGCAGATGGTGTTCATTGGCGAGGTGTATGACACAGAGCAGTATCGCACCTATGTGCGCTCTGGGTTCGATTACCTTTACGACAAGGTGGGCATGTACGATTGTGTGCGCGACATCATTTGCAACCGCCGTCCGGCAAGCAGCATCACCTATTACTGGCAGAACGTTTCCGACATCAAGGAACACATGCTCTACTTCCTCGAGAACCACGATGAGCAGCGCATAGCCAGCGATTTCTTCTGTGGCGATGGTCGTAAGGCCGTTCCTGGCATGATGGTTTCGGCTTTGATGGGCTGCAACCCGTTCATGGTGTATGCCGGTCAGGAGTTTGGCGAGCGTGGCATGGATGCCGAGGGCTTCTCTGGCTGCGACGGTCGCACCACGATTTTCGATTACTGGTGTGTCGACACGCTTCGTCGGGGCCACTACGATCGCCGCCTTCTTACCCAGGAGGAGAAGCGCTTGCAGGCCATCTATCAGCGGGTGTTGTGTATGGCCAATAGCGAGAGGGCTTTCTGCGAGGGCGATTTCTTCGACCTCATGTACGTCAATCCGCAGTCGCAAAGCTTCAATCCGCGTTGTAATTATGCGTTCCTGCGAAAAAAGGACAAAGAGGTAATCCTTGTGGTTGTCAACTTCTCGGAGGAGGCCAACCATGTGGGAGTAACCATTCCGGGCCATGCCTTCGATTATTTCAAGATGCCGGAGCGTGATGTGGAGGCCGTCGATTTGCTGACCGATGAGCGCACCACATTCAACTTGAAGAAAGACGGTGTGGTGGAGATGGACCTTCCACCTTATTCGGGTAGAATCTTTAAATTCAGTATTCAAATGGAGGACAAGACTTACGAGCTGAACGCTCACAACAAAGAGGAGTTTCCGCCAGCCCATACGGCGGAGCATCTGCTCAATCAGGTCATGGTTCGCATGTTTGGTTGTGAGCGGTCGAAGAACGCCCACATCGAGCGTAAGAAGAGCAAAATAAGCTATGTGCTCGACCATAAGCCCACTCGCCAAGAGGAGAAGGCCGTTGCCGACAAGATGAATGAGCTGATTGCGGAAGACCTGCCTGTTACCTTTGAGTTTGTGGATCGCGACCATATTCCTGAGGGGGTGAAGATCGACCGCTTGCCCGAGGATGCCTCAGAGACCATTCGGCTGGTGCGCATCGGCGACTTCGACGTGTGCCCCTGCATAGGCAAGCATGTTCGCTCTACCTCGCAGATTGGCCGCTTTGAGCTTCTTGGCACCAATTGGGATGGTTTGACCCATTCGTTCCGCATCCGCTTCAAGGTTATTCCTTAACCCCCCATCGGTCATTAAGCCGAGAAGGGGGTAAGCCCTTGTTCCTTTTCATAAAGGACTGACGCTTTATGTGTTTCTTTTCAAGAGGACAGGCGCTTAGAGCGATGTGTTGCTCCGTGACTAAGCCTGCAAACTGGCAAGCCTGCGAGCTGGAAGGAAACAAGTTGGCAAGCCCACCCAGGGGTTGGCTACTGTTGACGGCGACACTTCGCCAGGCTATGGTGGCGTGAACGATGGCAGCCATGGTGTGGGTGCCAAGGAGAAAACGGTTAATATATGAAAAATCCCAAGACATCGCAATGAATGTCTTGGGATTTTTGTTGGTACCACGTGTCGGTTTACTTGGTTTCGATCTCTTCCTTCATGTCGACAAACTGTTTTTCCTGACTTCGTCATTGCGTACCCCAAAAATCTTCGTCAAAGAGTTTAGC
>NZ_JAXVAE010000017.1:0-5298 GCF_037460745.1 Hallella sp.
TGCAGTATATTTCAATTATGGATTAAGGGTGCAGCGCTACCGCTGAATAGTTACGCTTAATTGTATTCATATCAATCTTCTGAACCTTTGTGTTTAATATCTTTGAAAAAGTAGGTGCGCTAATTTTGCCATTGATTCTGGCAAACAAACCATTTGTTATTTTCGCATAGTTCCGCTACTTGTTGTTGTCCTCGTCGAGCTCGGCTTTGCGAACCTTTCGGAAGAGGTCGGAGGCGAAGACGAAGTCGTTGAGGCGTTTGTTCTTGGCGTCCATCACTTGGTCTTTGGTGCCTTCCCATTCCTTGTGTCCTTGGTAGATGAAGATAATTTTCTCGCCGATGCCCATCACCGAGTTCATGTCGTGCGTGTTGATGATGGTCGTTATGCCGTAATCGTGTGTAATGTCCGACAGCAGGCGGTCTATGACGAGCGATGTCTTGGGGTCGAGACCCGAGTTGGGCTCGTCACAGAAGAGGTACTTCGGGTTGAGCACAATGGCCCTGGCAATGGCCACACGCTTCTGCATGCCGCCAGAGATCTCGTCGGGATACTTGGTCTCGGCGCCCTTGAGGTTCACGCGCTCTATGCACTCCATGGCGCGCCTGTCGCGCTCCCGGCTGCTCATCGATGAGAACATGTCGAGCGGGAACCTAACGTTTTCAAGCACGTTCAGCGAGTCGAACAAGGCCGATCCCTGGAACGTCATGCCCATTTCGCGGCGCAAAAGGATGCGTTGGCGCTTGTCCATGGTAACAAAGTCGCGACCGTCGTAGAGTATCTGTCCCGACGTGGGCTCCAGCAGTCCGACGAGGTCGTTCATCAGAACGGTCTTTCCCGATCCGCTCTGGCCGATGATGAGGTTGGTCTTGCCCGTTTCGAAGACAGCGTCGATGCCCTGGAGCACCGTTCTGTCGCCAAACGATTTGGTGAGTTGCTTAATTTCAATCATGATGGCTGATGGTTGAGAGGGTTGGGAAATGCGTTACGACAACAGTTGGGTGAGGAACACGTCGGAGAACAAAATGAGCACGCTCGACGACACCACGGCGTCGGTCGACGACTTGCCGACCTCCACGGAGCCGCCCTCCACGGTGTAGCCGTAATAGCTCGACACACTCGAGATGATGAAGGCGAAGAACAGGCTCTTGATGATGCTCATCCACATGAACCACGAGTTGAAGGCGTGGTGCATGCCCGACGTAAGGTCCTCGGGCGACATCATGTGGCCGATGTAGGCCGTGGCGTAGGCGCCCACAATGCCCATGGTCGATGAGAAGATCACCAGGAACGGCATGATGGTTACCAAGCCCATGATCTTGGGAAGGATGAGGTGGCAGGCCGAGTTGACGCCCATCACGTCAAGGGCGTCGATCTGTTGGGTCACGCGCATCGTGCCAATCTCCGAGGCGATGTTGGAACCCACCTTGCCCGCAAGAATCAGGCACATGATGGATGAGGAGAACTCCAGCAGCATGATTTCGCGCGTCACATAGCCCGTTACCCAATGGGGCATCCACGGACTCTGGATGTTCACCTTCATCTGGATGCAGATCACCGCGCCGATGAAGAACGATATGAGTAGCACGATGCCGATGGAGTCGACACCCAGTTGAGACATCTCCTTGACGTAGCGCTTCATGAACACACGCATGCGCTCGGGGCGCGAAAAGGAACGGCCCATCAGGAAGAGGTAGCTGCCAAACGTGGTGAGCCAGTTGCGGAGTAATTTAATGAGAAACATGTGCGTTGTCGTTTTTTTACGTTATCAATGCAAAAGTAACCAAAACATCCCGATAAACTGCAATCGGGCAGAAAGTTTTTAGAAGTTTTATGGTGAAACGTGGGCGTGTGTCGGTATTTATTTGTAATTTTACGCTCGGATTGGGCTTGCCCCTTTCCAAGACATCGTTGGTAAAACAAAGCATTCGCTATTATTTCGCGTTCAGCCAAAAGCCTCGGAAACTTATTGGATGGAAATAACGTAACAGAAATAATTGTGATAAGGCATTCGGTATGGCGTGCCTTAGATTATCGTATAATAGAAATGCATCTCGCCTTAGGCGTGATGTATTCTTTATTGATAATCTGAGGTTTCCATTCCGAGGCTGCCTCATAGCTGAACGCAATAAGGAGCATCACGCCCTTTTTGCGTCTTGGCGTGATTGATAGTTCGTGCTCATAAGTCTCATAACTATCAATCTTTATTACTCATGGCAAAAAGAACTATCGACAAGGCAAAAGCTGCTAAGAAAGACGAATTCTATACACAACTCGAAGACATTAACAACGAATTGCACCACTATCACGACCATTTCCGTGGAAAAACGGTGCTGTGCAACTGCGACGACCCACGCATAAGCAACTTCTTCACTTACTTCGCCTACAACTTCGAGTTTCTCGGCTTGAAGAAACTCATAACCACTTGCTACAAGAATCAGAATATGGACCTGTTCAGCCAAAATCAAAGCGAGCAGGCAGTGTATCTTGTATACGAAGGCGACAAGAACGGCAACCGTATCCCTGATGCCGAGGAAATAGGGGTGAAACCATTGAAAGGCGATGGCGATTTCCGCAGCAAGGAATGTATTGAGCTACTTAAAGAGGCTGATATTGTGGTAACTAATCCGCCGTTCTCATTGTTTAGAGAGTACGTTGCACAACTGATTGAATACGACAAGAAGTTCTTGATAATAGGTCATCAGAACGCATTGTCGTATAAAGAGATTTTCCCTTTGATAAGAGACAACAAAATGTGGTTGGGTTTTGGATTTAAAGGAAATGCAGGACATTTCATTTCTTCGTATGAAGATGTTGCAACTGCTGGCACCCATCGTAAAGGTATGATACGTGTTTCAGGCGTTACGTGGTTCACAAATCTTGATTATAAAGAACGCCACGAAAACCTCATCCTATACAAAAGCTATACTCCCGACGAATATCCTCAATACATCAATTATGATGCCATTGAGGTTTCTAAGACGGAGTTGATTCCTTGTGATTATGATGGCGTAATGGGAGTTCCCATCACATTCATGGACAAATACAATCCCGACCAATTCGAGATAATAGGCATAGGCAATGGTGGAGAGCTTGGCGTGGAATGTGGAGTTAGCGCCAACCTGACGGCAGAGCAATGTGCCGCATTGTTCCGTGAGGACAAGAGTTTCCGCAAAGGCAAATTGTGCTATCGTAATGACAAAGGCAAGCTCATTGGTTGCTATGCCAGAATACTTATAAGAAAAAGAGCATAATTTATCGTACCATAGAATTCAACTTATGAACATCGAGCTTAAATCAATCGCAATACGCGACCTTATATCCGGCTACACCAACGACCCCAATAATGGAGTTTATGGTTACCATGGCAAACTGAACATACGCCCGCCATACCAGCGTGAGTTTCGCTACGACTTGAAACAGCAGCAAGCCGTTATAGAAACAATCTTGAAAGGCTTTCCGCTCAACATAATGTATTGGAGCGTTGTTGGGGACGGAAGTTTTGAAATGATAGACGGACAGCAACGTACACTGTCCATCTGCGAATACTACCAACATGCCTTCAACATTGTGGACAAAGACCGCCCCGTGTTATATTTCGACAATCTCACTGATAAAGAAAAACAGCATTTCCTCGACTACGAGTTGACAGTGTATTTCTGCACCGGAACTGACAAGGAGAAACTCGACTGGTTTCGTGTCATCAACATCGCAGGTGAGCGTCTGCTTGATCAGGAGTTGAGAAACGCCGTGTATGTAGGGCCTTTTGTTACGGACGCACGCCGCTACTTCAGCAAGCATGGATGTGCGGCCTACAAAGTAGGCGGCGACTATATGACAGGAAAATTAGAGGAGCAGGCATACTTGGAAACTGCCTTGAAATGGGCGGCACGCCATGATGGAATAGCAGACACCACACCTGTAGACAAATATATGGCAATCCATCAGTACGACCCAAACGCTAACAAGCTGTGGGCATACTACATGCAGGTCATGACATGGGTAAAGTCAACTTTTCCAAAATACCGCAAGGAGATGAAGGGTCTTGACTGGGGGGAGATGTTTGATGAGTTCGGCAGTGAAGTTTACAACACCGACAAACTTGAACAGCAGATACATGACCTCATGGAAGATGACGAGATTATGAAGAAATCGGGCATCTACCGCTATGTGTTAAGCGGAGATTTGCGCGACCTCTCGTTCCGCACCTTCGACAAAAAGCAAAAGCGTGAAGCATACGAACGCCAAAAAGGCATTTGCCCTCATTGTGGCAAGCACTTTGAACTCGAAGAAATGGAAGCCGACCACATTAAGCCGTGGAGCAAAGGCGGAACAACGGTTGCAGACAACTGTGAAATGCTATGCCGTGAGTGTAACCGACGAAAGGGTGGTAAATAGATGGGATGTTGCACCTGATGGACGAAGTCGTCGTATTGCGTGAGCGGCATCTTATTGATGAAAGCCTCGTGGCGCACATACTCATTGCTGATGTCGGTGGCGGCTATGCCCTCGCCCTGATAGGTGAGGATCTCAACTCTCATGCAGCCATGACATTCAGGACAAATTATTCATTCATGGCTCATGATTGAGGAGAAATGGCCTTCTTGCGTTGCAATTCACATAAGTAAAATCCCCCACATAACAACTATTCCAAGAATCGTTACGAACACAGACCCCAAGCAGAATGCAATTGTTCTTACTCTCCATGTTTTACGCCATTGATGGTCTTCTTTCTTGAATTGTTTGAAGTATTTCAAATATTTGTCATTTGAGAACACTGCTTTGTATGCAGGAACATAACAAAGAACAATGGGAAGAGCTAAAATAGTTATGCTCAGAAGTGGGTTCAGATATGGATCAGTTTTAAGCGCAATCCCTCCAAAAAGGAAAGAAATGAATGCTGGATAGCTCGAGTAGAAATATCCAAACAGATAATGAGACATGCCAATTGACAATCCATATTTTTCACCATATTTTATATTCTCTATTTCCTTATCTTGACCATTCAATCGCTTTTTCATTTTTTCTTTAAATTCAAACTTTAGGGGAAGAACAAACATTGGCTTATAGAGAAATCTTACTATTACCTCAAATTTCTTACCTGACCAAACCTGCTCGAGATATATGCAATAATGTATTGCATTCAGAAAGTACTCAAATTTAACGAACTGACTTTTTTTATTTTCCATAAACTTTACCTATTCACCATTCCGCCCATGGCGGAGGAGGATGCGTCCATCAAGCCCGTGCCCATTCTTGCGGCTTGGGCGTATGATCCTATCCCTGAGGAAGACGCACTGG
>NZ_JAXVAE010000018.1:0-5402 GCF_037460745.1 Hallella sp.
AACTATAGTTAAGCGATTAATATCGCATCACTAGTAATCCCAAATCAGTCATTAGACCGAAATTGGTGGATCATTAGGATTTAATGGCCGATTGGGGGATAAATGGTTAGTGAACCGCTACGCGCTTGTTAGCGAGCCCACCACGCGAAAGCCATCCAACCGCAATGCGTAATGTGGGGCTTTTAATGCTTAAAATATTTAAACATTCGTGTCAAACAGGCATGAATGTTGTGCCAACCTTGTCAAAACGCGCCATCCTTGCACCGTCGTGCCTTTGGCATGCATATTGCATGATGATGGGTGAAAACCAAAGCCGAGAGGCTCGGGAGGCGAGAGGCCAAAACTATTAACAATTGGGACTTCAACCACCCCCCAGTTTCGAGGCCGCAGTTGGGGCTCGCATTTGCAAGAAGCCAGTGAGGCGACGAGCAGAGAGGCAACCCAAACAAACGATAAACAACGAACAAACAGAAATCCCGACCGACTCGAAAGACGAAGAGAGGACGAGAAAAACAAAATTGGAGGTAAAACATTATGTTATTAGCTCGTAGAAACAACAACAGTGTATCTAATTGGTTGAACAGTTGGTTTGATGACAGCGTATTCGATACCGACTTGATGCCGCGCATGAACGCCACCGCACCTGCTGTTAATGTTAAGGAGAGCGCCACAGGTTACACCATGGAAGTGGCAGCCCCGGGCTTGAAGAAGGACATGGTTAAGATGAACATCGACAAGGATGGTTATCTGAATGTGTCAATCGAGCACAAGGACGAGCATAAGGAGGAGAAGAAGGACGAGCACTACTTGCGTCGCGAGTTCTCTTATTCTAATTACTCACAGAGTTACGCTCTCCCTGAGGACGCCAACCAGGAGAAGGTTACCGCTGAGGTGAAGAACGGTGTGCTGACCATCGAGATTCCTAAGATGGCCAAGGAAGAGAAGAAGGAAAACGTGAAGAGCATAGAAGTTAAGTAATACAAAAGGCATGAGCCTAACAAGAAAAGGGCAAGTTCCCACTGAGGGGGCTTGCCCTTTTTGCGTCATTTCAGCACCACGGTCTTGTGGTTTATAATGTTGACACCTCGCTGCGGATGCTGCAATTGTTGGCCGGCGAGGCCGTGCGGTAGGCTCCGTTGTCGGGCGTCGCAAGCCCAATGCCCTGTGAGCCACATCCCCTTAAGGGGGGTGCCCCACATGGCACGGGGGTAATGTCATTGGAAGAACTGTTCGGTTTGGCGTTGCCGCTCGCCGTTACTCGGTGGGCACGACGGGCTTGATGGTTCCGTCGGCGTTGAAGTAGAGGCGGTCGATGCAGGTCTCGCGGTGCACGCCTGGTTGGTGGCGGAGCCAGTCTTTGTTGATGCGATGGTACACGATGTACCACTCATCGGTTCCCGGCACCTGGATGACCGAGTTGTGGGCCGTGCCATAGATTTCGCGCTGCGCATCTTGTTGCAGCACCACCGGCTTGTCGGCCACCTTGATTGGGCCGAGCGGCGAGGTTGATGTGCCGTAGGCCACGTGGTAGTTGGGCGATCCCGTGTCGTCGACCGACCACATGAAATAGTACAGTCCGTTGCGGTAGAACACGTAGGGCGCCTCACGGTAGGCGTAGTCGCGGAGCGATCCACCCTTCGGTGTCATGAGCGTGATGGTCTCCTCCTTGATGCTGGTCATGTCGGCGTTGAGCTCGGCTCCCGCCATCATGCCGTTGCCCCAGTAGAGGTAAGGCTTCTTGCTCACGGGGTCTACAAACACGTCGACGTCGATGAGCTGACCGTGGAATCCCTCCGGCTCCTTGCTGATGAGCGGATGGCCGAGGTCGACAAACGGGCCAGTGGGCGCGTCGGCCACGGCCACACCCATCTGCTTGCGTCCGCCATCCTTGGGCTGCGCGCTGTAGTAGAGGAAGTATTTGTAGCCCTTGGCAGTCTTCACCTCCTCGGCAGCGGGTGCCCAGAGGTTACCGTTGGCCCAGGGTATCTGGCCGTTCTTGGCGTCGAGCACCACACCCTCGCAGCGCCATTCCTTGAGGTCGGCCGACGAGTAGGCGTAGTATTTCCATCCTCCCCAACCCGGTTTTCCGTCGGTGGTGGAGTAGATGTAGTAGCGCTTGGTCTTGTTGGAATAGAGAATCTCAGGGTCGGCGTGGAACCCATTGAGAATGGGGTTGCCCTGTGCGCTCACACCCTTGGCAGTGGCCGGAATGGGCCTGATGGTTCCGTCGGCGCGGTAAGCCATGGGCTCGATGATGACGCTGCGGCTGTAGCTGGCGCCATCGGGCAGCGCACCGTTGTGGGAGAGGAAGAGCCACTGGTCGCGGAAGTTGACAATGGCCGGATGGGTGGTGTTGCTGTTGCCGGCAATCTCCGAGATGACGCCCATCGGCTTCCACGGGCCCTCCATGCTGTCGGCCATGGCATAGGCTATCTTCTCAGGCCATTCGGATGCGTAGGTGAGGTAATACTTGCCGTTGTACTTATGCACCCAAGGCGCCTCTGTGAACGGATGGTCGGTGCCGAGGTTGATCTGCTTGATGCTTCCCGGCACAATCTCGGTCATGTTGTCCTTCAGTTTGGCGATGTAACACTCGCGGTTGCCCCAGATGAGGTAGGCCGTGCTGTCGTCGTCGATGTAGACCGCCGGGTCGATGCAGGCCCATGAGTGGGTCGATGCGAAGCAGTCGTCGTTGGTGAGCAGCGGCTTGCCCAGTGCGTCCTTGTAGGGACCGGTGATCTTGTCGGCCACGGCCACGCCAATGCCACACCAGTTGGTCGACACGTACCAATAGTATTTGCCTCCGCGCTCCACCACATGCCCGGCGTAGGCCTGCTTGCTCTTGGCCCACTTAAAGTCGGTTACGTAGAGCGGTGTGGGGTATTGCGTCCAGTGACGGAGGTCGGTAGTGGAGAACACGGCCCACTTCCTCATGACGTAGGTGCCGTGCTGTCCGGGCTCGTCAACGCCCGTGAAGAGCCACAGCGTGTCGTTCTCAACGAGCGCCGCGGGGTCGGCGGTGTGCATGTGGGTGAAGAGAGGGTTGCCCTTGGCCGTGTACTCATGCTCCATGACGTAGCCCCACTGCTTTTGGAGGCGCTCCATCTCGCTGGCCGTGATGGGTATGACGGTGCCGTGGCGGGGGGCGAAATCCTTGCGGAACGACTGCGGCTTCTGCGTGAACGTCTTCAGGTCGCGCGAGGTTTGATACTCGTAGCGGCCCGAGCCATAGAGGTCGTACATCATCACATAGCCGCTGCCGTCGTTGAGGGGGAACACGCCCGATCCCTCAACGCCCGTCTTTTGGTTGGCGTAGGCGTCGATAAACTTGAAGTCTTCCTTCCAGGGTCCGGTGAGTTTCTTGGCCGTAGCCATCTGTATGCCGTTCTGTATCTCCTTGCCCTCGGCGTTCTTGATGTTGCCCTTGTAGAACAAGTGGTACACGCCGTTGCGCTCAATGATGTCGTTGTCGATGCTTCCGTATTTGGCAGAGAACAGCACCTTTGGCTCGCTCTCGAAGCCCGTGAAGTTGTTGTTGGCGTAGGCGTAATAGGTGATGAGGCTCTTGCGGCCGTCGCCCGTGCGCTGCAAGGTGAAATAAACCATGTATTTCTTGGCCTTGCGGTCGTAGATGGTTTGCGGCGCCCACACCCAGTAGGCGTCGGCGAAGTTCTTGTAAGCCTCCTTCAGCACAATCTTGCTATGGCTCCAATGCACCAAGTCGGCCGATCGCATCATCACAATGCCGGGGTTGTCCTTCCATCCGTTCTTCACGGTGTTCATGTCGGTTGCCACGATGTAATAGTAACCGTCGGCGCCCCGCAGGATATGGGGGTCGCGAATGCCGCCACTGGTAGAGATGGTGTCGCTGCTTACGATGGGGCGGTTGTTGTTGAGCGCATACCAATCCTTGGCGTCCTTGCTGATGGCAAAGCGCAGGTGTTCCTGCAGTTTGCCCTCGCCTGAGCCCTCAAAATAGGCAAAGAGGTAACCCGCATACTTGTTTTTCGGTGTGGATGCCGACGCTGGTGCCGCCAAAAATAGCGCTGACAATAGCGTGGCAAGGATAAAACGGTGGTTCATTGTGTAGAGTGTTTTAGGATGTTTTCTGAATGATCGATAGTCTGTTTGCGCTGAAAGGCTTACGCCTTGCGCATCTGCTTTTTGGTGTGTGCGGAGTGGTGGTAGATTATCTAATTGTATTTTGCACACTAATTTGTTGCAAAGATAACACCTTTTTATATAACTTCCAAGTGGAAAGGCATAAAAATGAAGAAGCGCTTGGGAAAACAACTTGCTGATTTACAAGACAATTTACCCTGTGCCAAGGCCTTGGGGCGCGGTAGGCCGGTAGGTGCCGCGGCTTGCTCCGCCCCTGAGCGGAATGTGATGATGTTGGGAATTTTGGTAAAAAAGTAGTGTGGCGATTTCGGTTGAACCAGCGAACAAAAACGCCCTTTTTATGCGATCATGACTTTGAAAATGAGCCACCGCAGTGCGAAAGATGCCCAATCGAGTCGAGGTTGGGCATGTTTCGCACTGCGGTTAGGAAGGTATGGAGCCTCGAAACGGCATGTTCCGCACCGCGAAATGCCATGTTTCGTAGTGTGGACTGTGACGCGAGGGGTGAAGAATGGGAGCTTTGGTTGGTAAGTAGCTGATTGTTAGGTGGTTGCTAAATTGCGTAAGAATCACGTATTTGCGTCCCACCGTACGCTTGCCGACGGATAAATGTTAAATCAGGGGGATGTTTGTTGGTTCTTTTCTTATGTCCACAAGTGTTTCGCGGTGTTGTTAACCGCATGGTGGGTAATGCTGCCCCAAGGTCGTTTCAGCTCCCGCAACGGCGAATGTAGGTAATTGTCGCGATTTATGGCTAATATGTAGATTCCTGCTCTCGGTTGCAACTGACACAAAGTTTCCTTCTTAAAAGGAAAGAAACGGGATGTTATTTCCTTTTAAGAAGGAAAGTTTCTGTTTTGTTTATCCAAATCTTATGGCTCTATCTACTTTGCAACAGCCATTTCCAGATAGGTACCACCTCTATCGTATGGCCATCTGCCTCTATCTGCGTCTCGTAGTCGCGGGTAATGATGTAGCCGTGATAGCCAGGAAAGGCTTTCAGGAATTTAATGAGAGCTCCCACTTCTCGCTCGTAGGTAGCCTCGTCATTCAGATTATATGATACCTGGATGGCCAACTGAGCAGATGGAACGCAGAAATCAATCTCTATATTTTTGTTGAAATAATAGAGGAGAGTTTCTTCCGTAGTGTTTCTGAATCTTCTGTTCAGTTCTATTGCCACCATATTCTCCAATAGCTTTGTTTCCCCCTGAAACAGGAACAGGTTGAGTATTCCATTATCGGCAACGTATCTTTTTTGAAGTGTTGCCTGTTCTGTC
>NZ_JAXVAE010000019.1:0-5572 GCF_037460745.1 Hallella sp.
TTGATTATTTAACATTTATGCGACTGCGTCGCATTCTTCTGCAAACTTAGAGTGCAAATCCGTGAGATCTGTGGGAAAATAAAAACGTTACATTGTTATATGTTACATGTTACAATAAGGTGGTTCCACATGTCGCCATCCGCGGGGCGCGCCCCTACTGCTCCCGATGCCGTTCCACGAGGTCGGCCATGATCTTGCGGTCCGCCTCATCCACCTCGTATCGGTCGAGCAATGCCTTGTCGGCCGCCAACTGCTCGCGGACGGTTAACGTTTGGCGAGGCGCTGACTTGTAGGCCGCCATGCCGCCAGCCATGAGGCGCACAGCCTCATCGATGCGACCCTCAAACCAGCAGCAGTAGGCCGCGTTGACCGAATCGGTGGCCACACGCTTGTCCGACGCAAGGAGCGTGGTGTAGATGCTGTAAGCCTGCTGCGTGTTTTTCATCCACAGCTCGGCCCACGCCAACGCGCGCTTCACGTTGAGGTCGTCGGGATGCTCATAATGGAGCTTGAAGAGCATCTGCCGCGCCTCGTCGGCCTTGCCACAGTTGAGAAGTGAGACCGACAGGTAGAGGGCGCAGTTGCGGTTGTCGGGATGCAGCGCCAGCATAGCCCTGTAATGCTTGGCCGCCTCCTCAAAATGGGCCTGGTGGAAGCAAGCCTGCGCCAGGGAGCGGATGGCCCGTTCGTCGTCGGGCTGCATGCGCAGCAGCTGGCGGCAGGCCTTCTCTGCCTTGGCATACTGCTTGAAATGGAGGGCCACACAACCCTCCATGCGCAGATCGTCGGCGTTCTGGGCATCGTAATAGGCCTGAAGAAGGGCAGACAACAACGCAAACTTCTTCTGCTTGAGCAAGAACAGCTGCATGTTGCGCGCCTCGTCGGCCATCGCGTGGGTGAAGATCGGGGCAGACAAAAACACATGGTTCTCGTCGAACGGGTTGGCAAAACGCTTGCGACCATCGTTCAACATGGCAAACCGATAAAGGTCTTGCAGGTATTTTCGGCGGATATAGGCCTTGCCCTGTGGGCTATCACCTTCGGGCATGCCCGATTGCAGCTCGCCCTGCTCCATCATGTTGCGGAGGCTCTCGGGCAAACTGCTGAAGACCGACGAGACGCCAAGCGTAAAGCTATACTTGTCGGAGTCGCAGAAAGGTCCATGCAGCATGAGTTGCTTAATGAAGTTCGACTGCAACAAGCCTTGCGTAAGATGCTGCAGCTGTGGATGTTCCGTATAGAACGGCATAAACCAGTTGCAAAGCGTATAAAAGAAGGAGAAGCGCTTCATGTGGGAGAAGCCGCCAAAATAGATGTCGGCCCCACGCTTCTGCATATCAGAAATCTTTTGGAAACTCGCCTCGAGCTCCTCCATCTTCCTGTCGTCGTCGTCGGGGTGCAGAATATCCATCATAGGGTCCTCCTCTTTCTCCTTGATGCCAAACCGCGAAACCTCGAAGTTCTGGTTCTTCATGATGTTGGGCATGATGTCGTTGCGGAGCGTCTCTTGGTCGCGTGCCGCGTTCTGGCAGAACACCACCTGCTTCTGCAGTTGCAGCACCTCCTTGCGCACCTCGGGCTTGGCAAGGAGGTCGGCAACCCGCTCACCCACCTCAGGAAAGAGCGCGAACCCGTCGTTGCCAACGGCAAACACCCATCCCACGAGGGCCCGTTGGCGGATGGCCTCGTCGTCGGCCAGGGAGAACACCTCGGTCAGGGCGATGGCCTTTTGCGGATCGGGTACGTTGAGGGTGGCCATGGTGATGGCCGACACCAGCGTCAGCGCGTCCATGGCGTCGATGGTGGGCGAAGAGAGCAAGCGCGCCATGTCGTGCGCCATGTCGGCGTTCCATTGGCTGGAAACCACGATGGCGTTAAACAGGTTGCGCATGAAGTTGAAATGCGCCTCATAGAGCTCCTTGGAGCGTTGCTGGCGCACCTGCTCCTCGTCTAACGAGAGCATGGCCACGTCCTGCACATGCTTCACCAGCTTCTGCTCGATGCCTGTTGGGTCGAGCTTGGTGCTGGCCGTGAGCCGAACCAACGGGGAGAAGAACGGGTCGTACTTACGCTCAACCTCCACCTCCATGTTGCGCAGCAACGACGACATGCCCCTCACCAAACGGCCGTAGAGCGCGTTGCGCTGAGGGTCCTTGAAGCCCTTGAGCATAAAGTCGGCCATGAGGCGATAATCGTTCTCAAACTCTTCCAGCGCCTCGCTGGAGAAAGCCCCTGGAACTTTGTCCTGCAACAGCCGTATGCCCTGCAAAGCCTGCGCGAAGTCGTGGCTTTCCACAAGTTGCCCATGGAGGTTGGCTATTTGCTGAATGAGCTCCACCCCGTCCTTTTGTTGTTGGTCGTTTACCGTCTGCATCGTTTTCCGAATCGTTACTTGGCACGCTCAAGGTCTGCCTGTCGTGGCGCCGAGGCGTGCGGATATTTCATATTGGGGAGGGCGTTGATGGTCTTCTCGTCGGCGCCCATGTATTTGGCGATGACTGGGGCGTAATGGCGCACCCCGTTCTTGTTGATAGAGTCGCACATCTGGTTGTACACCTTAATAAAAAGCGAGAGCTGGCGCTTTCGGTCGGCGTCCTTCATGGCTTTCTCGCTAAAGGCTATAACACCCAGCCTGATGTCCTTGCTCTTGGTGTCGAGCAGCACCGTGTTCTTCCACAGACGCGCCGTGGTGGCCTGGGGCTCAGGGAGCAGCATGGCGTCCATCTCGTTGTTGAGCAGCATGCGCAGCCTTGTTTGCACATCATTGACCTGTATGCGGAACACGTCGCCCTTGGGCTTCGCCTCCCGCACGGCCAAGTCGGCGAGATAGTCGGTGGCCGAGAAACGCGTCATGGCTATCATCTTCTCAGCCAGTTGGGCCACGCTTTTCACGCGCGCCGTGCGGTTGGCTACCAGTTGCCAGGAGGCGTTGGTGGCCGCCACATACTGAAGGGGCGTGCCCATGCGGCGCAACCTCTCGGTGCGAACCAAATCGGACACCACGCCCTCCACATAGCCGTTGGCAATGAGCGTGTCGCCATCTATCTGGGCGTTGCATTGGCGAAGGTGCACATCCACCCCCGCCTGCTTAAAGCAGCTGTCGGCAACGCCCACGAAAAGCGGCAGGCAGTCCATCGTGGGCGTGGTGGCTATCTTGAGGGCGGCCGAATCGGCGCGCAACAAGGCTTTGCGTTGTTCACGACTCAGCCTCCGCTGTTTCTCCACATCCGCGCCGCACGAGGCGAGCACGGCAAGGAGGGCTATTATCAAACACAACTTCATATTATTCATAATTGCAAAGTTACGAATAAAAATTTTGTAATACTGAGAAAAATATATTATTTTTGCCTAAAATTAATAGTGCTCATGGCAAAAGACAAGACGATGTTTGTGTGTTCCCATTGCGGATACGAGTCGGCCAAGTGGTTGGGCAAATGCCCCTCGTGCGGCCAATGGTCCACGTTTAAGGAGATAAAGGTTGCGGCCGACTATGGCACGGCAGCCGCCAAGCAAGCGGCCCTGTCGGTAAGGCAAGGCAAGGCGGGCGGCGTGAGCGACCCGCGCCGCAACCATCCGGTGAAGCTCCACGACATCTCGCATGAGGCCGAGCCACGCATCGACACCCACGACGAGGAGCTCAACCGCGTGTTGGGCGGCGGCATCGTGCCAGGCAGCATCATCCTCTTGGGCGGCGAGCCCGGCATAGGAAAATCCACGCTGACCCTGCAAACCATCCTTAGCATGCCTGAGCGCAACATCCTGTATGTAAGCGGAGAGGAGAGCTCCCACCAAATAAAGATGAGGGCCGACCGACTGCGCCCCACCAGCGCACAGGGCGAGATGCCCAGGGGCGAGGTGTTCGTGCTTTGCGAAACATCGCTCGAGAACATCTTCGCCGAGATACAGGAGGTGCACCCAGAGCTGCTCATCGTAGACTCCATACAAACCATAGCCACCGACACCGTCGACTCGTCGCCCGGAAGCATCACCCAGGTGAGAGAGTGCGCGGCGGCCTTGCTGCGCTTCGCCAAGACCAGCGGCGTGCCCGTCATTCTCATAGGCCATATAAATAAGGAAGGCACATTGGCCGGACCGAAGATCCTGGAGCACATCGTCGACACGGTCATCCAGTTTGAGGGCGACCAACATTACATGTACCGCATCCTAAGAAGCATCAAGAACCGATTTGGAAGCACCTCCGAACTGGGCATCTACGAGATGGGGCAAGAGGGCCTGCGACAGGTGTCGAACCCCTCGGAGCTGCTGCTCACCGAAGACCACGAAGGCCTGTCGGGCATAGCCATCTCGTCGGCCATCGAAGGCGTGCGACCGTTCCTGGTGGAGACGCAAGCGCTCGTTTCCACAGCCGCCTACGGCACGCCACAGCGCTCGGCCACAGGGTTCGACCAGCGAAGGCTCAACATGCTACTGGCCGTGCTGGAGAAGCGCGTGGGATTTAAGCTCATACAGAAAGACGTGTTCCTGAACATCGCGGGAGGCCTGCGCGTGACCGACATGGCCATGGACCTCAGCGTCATAGCCGCCGTGCTCTCGAGCAACGTCGACACGCCCATCGAGGCGGGATGGTGCATGGCGGGCGAAGTGGGACTCAGCGGCGAGGTGCGTCCCATCAGCCGCGTGGAACAACGCATATCGGAGGCCGAGAAGTTGGGGTTTACCCACATGATCATCCCCGCATACAACTTAAAAAGCATCGACAAGAAAAAACACAAAATACAACTGCATCCGGTCAGGAAGGTGGAGGAGGCCCTTCGGTTCCTGTTTGGATAAGCACATTCAAAAAAAAAACGTTAGCAAACCATGAAAGATTCAGTAATCATCGTAAGTGGCGGCATGGATTCCATCACCATGCTCTATGAGTTTAAGGACCAAATAGCGCTGGGCGTGAGTTTCAACTACGGCAGCAACCACAACAACCGAGAGATTCCATTCGCAGAGATGCATTGCAAGCGCCTCGGCATACCGCACATCACCATCGACCTCGGCTTCATGCCACAATACTTCAAGTCGAGCCTTCTCGAAGGGGCCGACGCCATTCCCGAGGGCAACTACGACGAGGAAAACATGAAGTCGACCGTGGTGCCCTTCCGCAACGGCATCATGCTGAGCATAGCCATAGGCATAGCCGAGAGCAACCACCTGAAACACGTGCTGATGGCCAACCACGGCGGCGACCACACCATCTATCCCGATTGTCGCCCCGCATTTGTAGACGCCATGTCGGCGGCAGCCCAGGCGGGCACGTTTGAGGACGTAACCATCGAGGCACCCTACACCAACATCACAAAGGCCGACATAGCGCGCCACGGAAAGCAACTGGGCATAGACTACAGCGAGACGTGGAGCTGCTACAAGGGCGGAGAGGTGCATTGCGGACAATGTGGCACCTGCCGGGAACGCCAGGAAGCCCTCCGCGAGGCAGGCATCGCCGACACCACGGAGTATGAAAACCCCGCATAGAAAGCCCGCTCCTTGCCAAGATTATCTGGCAAACACAGGTAACTATTCAGCGAAAGGGCATGGCGGGGTATCAAGCCTCAAATAAGGCTTG
>NZ_JAXVAE010000020.1:0-4311 GCF_037460745.1 Hallella sp.
TGCATTCGGTTTGCACGATAATTCAGCCCGTCTTCCCTAAATCAGAAACTCCAATCATATAGTGGTTCGTAGAACCTTGGCGGATTCCCGAGCGTGTCGCTCATAGGGCATTTAGAGGGGCGGCGCACATTTTTTTAGGTTCGATGATAATAAAGCAACGTTCTTTGCGTTAAGAAGATAGAAAGGACAAGTTATTACTCTCATGAAACACTTTTAACGTTTATCAAGCCTATGAAAAATTTTACTCCGGAAGAACTCAAGCCCTCGGCATTGTCGCTTATGCTGATCAGGCAGATTGCCTACACCTACCGTGTGTCGAAACTCACGGGCCGTCCACTCAACTATTGCATGAACTGACATGAGCACCATTATATCCCCTTCGCTTCTGGCCGCCAACTTCGCCGACCTCAAGAGTGAGATAAACATGATTAACCGCAGCGAGGCCGATTGGCTCCACTGCGATGTGATGGACGGTGTGTTTGTGCCCAACATATCATTTGGCTTCCCCGTGCTCGAGGCGGTGGGCAAGATTTGCCAAAAGCCGCTCGACGTGCACCTCATGATCGTTCACCCCGAGCGCTACGTGGAGCAAACGGCGCGCATCGGCGCCATGATGATGAACGTGCATGTGGAGGCGGTGACCCACCTCAACCGCACCATCCACGAGATCCACGACGCGGGTATGAAGGCGGGCGTTACGCTCAATCCCTCCACGCCGGTGTCGATGCTCGAGGATTGCATCGAGGATGTCGACATGGTGCTCCTGATGAGCGTCAACCCTGGCTTCGGTGGTCAGCGCTTCATCGAGAACACCTACGCCAAGATAGGCCGCTTGCGCAAGCTCATCGCCGAGAGCGGTTCGAAAGCCCTCATCCAGGTGGACGGTGGCGTGAACGGCGAAACGGCCCCCCTTCTGGTCAAGGCTGGGGTAGATGTGCTGGTGAGCGGCAGCTACGTGTTCCGCGCCGACAACCCTGAGGAGCGCATCCATCAACTCAAGAACCTATAAGCACATGAAGAAAATAGCATTGTCGCTGCTGTTCGCACTGGTCGCCCTGACGGCCAGTGCGCAGTCGGCGTTGAAGAGAGTGTATAACGAGGCCATCGATCCCATGGCCCAGATTGACAGTGCCCTGGCTGCCGTGCGCGCCGAGGGCAAAGGCCGCCTGGTGGTCTGCCAGGTGGGTGGCAACTGGTGCCCGTGGTGCCTGCGCTTCGCCGATTTTATGGAGCGCGACGCCGAGATAGCCCAACTGGTGGCCAACAACTTCGCCTATATCCATGTCAACTACAACCCGCGCAGCAAGGCGGCACAACAGTCGGAGGCCCTGATGAAGCGCCTCGGCAGTCCGCAGCGGTTCGGGTTCCCCGTGTTTGTGGTGCTCGACCAGGCCGGCAACGTGCTCCACATCCAAGACTCCAGTTTCCTGGAGGAAGGCAAGGGTTACAGCAAGGAGAAAACGCTTCGCTTCTTCAAGGCGTGGGCACCCCAGGCCATCGACCCGAGCAACAATGTGATGCGGACCATTGAGGCGCGTCGCTCCGTGCGCCGCTACCTCGACCGCCCCGTGGAGCACGCCAAGCTCGAGCAGGTGGCACGCGCAGGCATCCTCGCGCCCAGCGGCATGAACCTTCAGCCGTGGCAGGTGCGCGTGGTGGAGAACA
The DNA here is from genome assembly GCF_037460745.1 of Hallella sp. Lineage (NCBI taxonomy): Bacteria > Pseudomonadati > Bacteroidota > Bacteroidia > Bacteroidales > Prevotellaceae > Hallella > Hallella sp. The sequence continues at coordinate 1,666 of NZ_JAXVAE010000020.1, forward strand.
GAGAGTGGATCGACGGCGTGACCGACCTCTTCAAGAAGGCCAACCCCGACCAGGTGAAGCGCGACGCCCATTTCAAGAACATGTTTCGCAACGCGCCCAACATTATCTGTGTGGCCACACCCGACGGCCAGCCTTCGGTCGATGCCGGCCTCATGGGCGAGAACATGATGCTCGCTGCCCAGTCGCTGGGGCTCGGCACCTGCTGCCTGGGAGGCCCTGTGCGCTTCCTCAACACGACAGACGCATGTAAGCCATACCTCGACAAGCTCCAGTTGCCCGAGGGCTACAGCGTCTGCTACATCCTCGCCGTGGGCTATCCCGACGAGAGTCCCGAGGCCAAGCCGCGCGACATGGGTAAGCTGCAATTCATCAAATAGCCGATAGGCAGGCCAACGACCCGCTTCTAACGCCCTGCAACACCGCCAAGGCCAAGGCGCTCTAACCCCGCCTGCGACCGGCAGGCGCTAACCCAACACGACGCCGCCGACAAAACCAGGAATTCCCGGTTTTGTCGGCGGCGTCGTGTTGGCAAAACTTTTGTAAACGGCAATGGGTTTATAACACGATGCTCGAAGCTCAATTCTTCCGCAGCCTCAAGTCGGCAAGTATCACCGCCAACTCTTTCTCATCTTTTGCAGCATTCTTCGATTTCCAAGCCACAATAAAGCGTACGCTTGCAGCTGTCACATGATAACCTCGGGTTTCCCATTTGGCCAGTTTGGCCATCATGCCTTGCGATAGTTGGGCAATGGCTTTGCCCGTTTGTGCACAACACAGATATGGCGCATTATACAGCAACTCGTCGCCACCTCGCAAGGCCAGCACTTCCTGTTTGCTATATTTGAAATAATCAAGATAAACGTCCTTGTGCGATAGTTGCAGAACGATTTCCTCAGGCACCGCGTATTGCTGAGTGTCGGTAACGCGCTGACAATGGTTTATACCCTCAAACACTCCGCCATTGGCATGAATGTACAGATTGTGTTTGGCCCGGGTTATTCCTACATAATATCTACGCAGAAGATCGTCGGTGTGGTCGTATTTGTCGGATATCAGCATATACACATTGTCAAACTCACGGCCTTTCGACTTATGGACGGTCGACACCACCACCTCCGCGTCAGAAACATCACAGAAATCCTCTATCGTCGACTCGAATACGAACTCGCGCAAGTCGGTATAGTATTTAGCGCGGTTGGTCAGCTCAAACATCTCCACACATCGGCGCACATACTGCAAGCTCTTGCTTGTTGCATACTTGCCAAACGTTTTGAGCTTTGCCTCCTCCCAAGCCTCTTCAGCGATGAGTGGCGACACCTTCCTGCTGTTGACACACTTCATGAAATAGCGCATCTCCATCAGATTGCAGAAGCGCAATCCGTCCAACGATTGTATCAGTTTGGCCTTGACGCCACGCCCATTTAGCAACGCAAGCATCACGACCGCTTCCTCATTGGTCTGTGTCAGTATGCACGTGGTTCCGTTGCCACGCCTCATCACCTCATCGGCCACGGGCAGATACATGTGTTTAGAGATGTGGCGTGTTATTTTCACCTCGCCCTCCTCGTCGCTCATCGACACAATGGGGGCGCTCTTCAACCTTCTCCTTATCGACTTAACGAAATCGTTGGCCGCCCCAACCACGCGACGCGAGCTGCGATAGTTTTCTGTCATTTCGATGAAACGTCCTCCCGCTTCCTTGCTCAACTCATACATGTACTTCGAGTCGGATCCACGAAACTCATAGATGTTTTGGTCGTCATCGCCAACCGCAATGACCCGCATGTCCTCATTGGCCGACATCAGGGCCGACACCAAGGCATAATCGTCGCTGCCCATATCCTGCGCCTCGTCTATTACAAGCACCGTCTTGCCGATATGGTTTTGCTCCACCTCGCCATTGTTTATCATCTCAGCGGCCTTTGCCACCACGCCACTAACGTCGTCAAGATTGCCTATGCGTCCGAGCAAGTCGAAACAGTAGGAGTGGAATGTCTTGATCTCTACGAAGTGGGCGGCATTGCCAATGAGTTGCAGCAACCTGCTCTTGAATTCTGTAGCGGCGGCGCGCGAGAACGTTAGCATAAGCAATTGCTCATGCTTCACGTCTTCGAGCAGCAGCAGCGACGCAAGCTTATGCACAAGCACTCGCGTCTTGCCACTGCCAGGCCCAGCCGCCACCACAATACAGCGCGACTCATGGTCCTCAATAATCTCTTTCTGTCGCGTGGACAACTGCCCGAAAAGCTCGCGGTATTTGGCTGGAGTAAGGTTGCGGTTTATTTCTTCTATGCGATTTCCCTTGAAGTACTTGCCTATGAACTGTCGATAGTCCATCTGAAAGTAGTCGTGCACATATTGCAGGGCAGCGTCATAGTCGCTAACCATCAGATTGGCGTATTCGCCTACTATATGTATCTGCTGAATCTTCTGCTTGTAGAACTCGTTGAGCGTGTGGTAGTCGTCCTGCTTATAACGCAAGCGATTGTCCTTCAGCCGGCGAATGTCCATGGCATTGTAGAGCACAAGAAATCCGCCTTCGAGCTTCAACGCCCCAATCTTAGACAGGTAGAGCAGCGACTCCTCCACATGAGGGTGTGTCATAATTGACTATGGTCATTTATGGTGCACCCTCCTTTTGTATAT
>NZ_JAXVAE010000021.1:0-5661 GCF_037460745.1 Hallella sp.
GATGAGCCTGTGGAAGGCCTGACATAGGTACCGCTGGAACCCGAAGATGAGCCGGCGGAAGGCCTGATGTAAGGGCCGGTAGTGGACGACGAGGCCTTATCTTGCTCTTCTTTTTCTTTGCGTTGTCTTTCCTCTTCCTTGCGTTTCTGCTCCTCTTCCTTGCGTTTCTGCTCCTCTTCGTCTAAGCGTTCCCGCCGCTTTTTCACAGCCTCCACGAGGGCGGCTATTTTGTTGCAACGCGCCTCCTCTTCCTCTATGACGCGAAGTATTCGTTTCAGTTCTTCCTCGGCAAGGCGCAGTTTGCGCTTTTTCACACCTTGCACAAGGCCGGCAATCAGGCCGTAGCGGTACTTGTCCTCCGCCTCTTTCTTCTTCCGTTCTTCCTCCTTTTGCTTCTGTCGTTCAAGCGCTTGCTGTGCTTCGATGCGCTCCTTCTCCACCATGTCGTTCTTGCGGATGGCCCGTTGGCGCGCTGCCTCAAGCTTCATATCCTCCACTTCCTTGGTGGTGAGCGTCTCCTGCACAACGAGGTTGTTGGCAAAGAAGTCGAGCATCTTCGCCATGCCCGATGGTATGTCGCCCGTCGAGGCCCTGACGTGTACCCCCATCTTGCTTTGCATGGATACCGACTTCTCGTCCTCCTCGACGCCCTGGTATCCCTCCGAGGCAAACTTCGCCTCCATCTTCTCGTTGTCGCACGCCGTGATGTCGGCCGTGAACGACAGGTCTACATGCTCAATGCGCATGTAGGGAATGGGCACGATGGTCATGAGCGGCACCGTCATGCGTGTCGGCACGCCTTCCATAAGGAACGAAAAGCTCACGGTGATGGGCTCGGCGCCCTCAACGTCGAGATGCGATTCGGTCATGGTGAAGCCGCGGATGTAGTTTAAGGTGGTCTGCGCAGCCTCGGCCTGCGCTTGCACGCAAGCAGCCAGCGGTCCGCCGATGATGTTTCCGAAGGGGATGGAATTGAGGGCGCTCACGACCTGCCGACTGGCGTTAGTGTTGGTTCCATCTGGCATAACAGGGTGGGTTTATCGTTGGAATGATGTAGCCTTCTTGAGGTTTTGTTGTGCCTCATCAACATTCTTCAGTATCTCCATCGCGCGTTTCGACTCATGTCGATTGATGGTGAGTACGAGATGGCACTGCGGGCAGCGCAGTCCGCTGGCTGATAACAGTTCGCTGATGCTGGTGGGGATGAAAGCCCCGCACTTCGGACAGTTCAGTCCGGGTGTCTTTTGTTGGTTGCTGTTCATAGCTAATGGGATGAATGGTTAATGATTAAATGGGTCCTTGTTCAACACTTGGATGTTGTTCTCGGTGGCTTGCAGCAGTCCGCGCATGCCGTCGGGCAGCAGCACGGGCTCCAGTTTGATGTGTACCTTCACGTTGGTCATCTTCTGCACATCCTTCTGCGTCTCACTGGGCGTTACGCCTGGCCTCAACATTCGCACGCGGACTCCGGCGGCCGCAATGGTCTGTTCGATCTCTGCGTCGTCGGTTTCCACACCCTCTTGCGTCGACTGGATCTTCGTTTGCAGTTGCTGCTTGAGCAGCGGAAAACGCTTTCGGAAGTCCTTTTGTTCCTTCTCGCTGACAGAAGTGTTGATCTCTATCTGCGCTTCCATGTCGAATGTGGCCTCGGCAACACGTAGCACAGGCAATGGAAGCAGCGACAGCTTGGGGATCGACACGATCTGCCGTTGGCCGTCGGCGTCGGTCATCTCGAAGTCCACCATCTTGAGTTTCTCGTGGCCGTCAGGGCCGTCGGCGGGTTCCAGCGCATAGGTGCGCAACACCCTCAGGTAGTCCTCGGCCGCTTTCTGGTCGGCCGCAATGGTCGATTCGATCATGGCGGTGAGCATCTCGGCCAGGCTCATATCCATCGAGTAAGTGCTCTCGTTGACTTTCTTTGGTTTGCCTTCAGTCATAGTGCATGGTCAGAGGTTTATGAATCGGTGATCTTTACGCCGCCCTGGGTCGACACTTTGAGCGAAACGCTTTGAATGACGCTTTCGGGCAGGGCCGCCAGTTGTTCGGCATCGACAATGACCTCCATCGACGCGACGCTGCTGGGCAGCATCGACGCAATGCTTTCGAGCGTCGACGGGGTATCGCTTGCGGCAGCCTCGCCACACTGTTGCTGCGGCTCGCCAACTGGCTCGTGAGGCGTGGCGCCGTGCGCCTCGCCGCTGTTGGCAATGGCGAACCGGAACGAGAGTTCCATGTCGCCAATGGTTACGGCGGGCAGGTTCAACTGGCTCAGCACTCCCGCCTCGCGATATTGCTTGGCGAGCGCTTCGGTGAGGAGGTTAGCCTCGTGCTGCGCTAACAGTACGTCGCGCAGCACCGAGGCTATCACAACTTGCAGATTTGCCATAATGAAATGGTTTTTAGGATACGAATACGATGCGTTGCAACTTGTCGGCCGACACCTTGTAGGCGCCCTTCTCATTGAAGACGAGCAACATTTCGTCGCCATTCTCCAATAGGCTTGGAGCCTTTTTGCCGCTGAGTGGTATGCATTTCACGGTCTTGGGCTGGTAAGCGCCCCGCCCGTTGCGGTACGATACGGAGATGGCGGCATAGCCATTGACCAACGATGTCTGGTCGGCCGACACCTGCAACGTGCCGTTGGGGTCGATGACCTCGGTCGAATCGTCGAGCACTCCCAGCAATCGGTCGATGCCACGTGGCATCTCTCCCTCGCTGGCCGTAATGGTGATGTCCATCGTTGTCTCCACGCTGTAGCGCGAGTCGCGGGTGGCACCCGAGTCCTTCTTCGACGAATAGCTGGCCGCTATGGCCGGCGCCGCCGAGGCTTTCGCGTCCGTTGCAATGGGCATGGCTGAGGCCGTGGTCGACGTCATCGCCCCTGAGGCGTTGTCGGACTTGGCCGCAGCCGCCTGGGTCGACGTGCCGCCCTTGGCTTTTCCGCCCTCTGCGCCAGGGGCGGGCTTGGCTGAAGCGCCGCCCGCTGGGGCCGTCTGGGGTGATGAGGAGGGTTTGCTCCCACCACCCGACGTCGTGTTGAGGATGGGCGTTCCACCGCTTCCCACCGACGCCACCACCGCCGACAGCGCATCAACCTTGGCCTTGAACGTATAAGTCATGTTTGTGATGGAGAGCCTGGGCACGGGCATCAAGGTGAGCAGGGGCACCCGCATCTTCACCTGTTTGCCGTCGCGGAGGAAACTCATGGTGACGTAGACGATTTGTCCTTGTCCCTTTTCGTCCACATTCAGGCCCTCTTCGCGTATGTAACTAAGCGTTTCCTTGGCCAGGTCGCGCTGTGCTTTGATGGCCGCTCTTAACGGATTGCCAATGATCTTGTCGAACGACAGCGTTCCAAGCAGGTTCAAGGAGTCGGCGACAAATGCCTTGTCGACCTGCACCTCGTTGAGTTCCTTGATCTGGTCGGCCATCGAAGGTTGGCTCGCCTCACTGTTTTCCAAGGCCGATTGCAAGCCGTTGGCGCCGCTGGAGGTGCCGTCCTGATTTGCGCCGAGCATGTTTTCCTCCTGCTGTTCTAAGTCGCCGATGTTCAGGTTTGCACCGTTGGAAGCGGTTCCCTGGCTGGCAGCTGCACCACTTTCGCCACCCTTGGCGTCGCCTTGGGCGCTACTGGCCTTGCCGTTCTCGCCTTCACCACCTGACGAAACTAAATTCTTGATCACGCCCATGGCGGTTCCCAAGAGATTGACGCCGCCCGTTCCAGACTGGCCTTTGGCACCTTCGCCACCCGCTGCGGGCGTCTGTCCCGTGGGCTGTGTGTTGCTGGCAGGAGTTGTCCCCGTGCCTTTGTTCTTGTCGTCTGGCATAGTCGGTTGCTATTTGGTTACGTTGATGACCAGCATTTTCTCACCGGCCTTTACACAATAGAATCCCTCTTTCTTAAACACACAGAGCACACCAGAGTCGTCGGAGGCCTTCTGGCAGTCATCGTTACTGACGATAGTGCCAGCGTGATTGTCCTTGTATTCGTACAGTTTGATGTCATTGGGCGCATAATAGCCCTCATTGTTCTTGTACGAAATGTAGGTGCTTCCTCCGCCCGCCAAGCTTACCACCTGGTCGGAGACGTGCAGTTCACCCTTAGTGTCAATAGAGTCGATAGAGCTGTTGAGCATTTCCAGCACCTTGGCCATACCGGCCGGCATGTCGTCTTGTCCCGCCTTGACGTTCACGTCCATCGTGTATTCCACGCTGTACTTGGAGTCGCGTGTGGCGGTAGAGTCTTTCTTGCTCGATATGCTGGTGCTCATTTCCACGCTGCCGCTGGCCACAAGCGCATTGAATCCCACCTTCGATTTCATTCCAGCCTCAACGGCGAGCGACTTGTGGTCGGTCTTTGAGGTGGACGCTGCCGCCGAGATACGCGCCTTGAAGGCGATCTCGATCTCTCGGATGGCCAGATAAGGAATGGGCACAATGGTCAGCAATGGCAGACTGAGCATCACCGATCGCCCGTCCTTGCGGTACTCAAAGTTCACGTAAACGGCTTTGTGCCCGCCGTCTCCGTTATCGGTGAGTCCCACGTCGCGTATAAACTCCCATGAGCTTTTTGCCGCCTTGGCCTGCGCTTCGACACAGGCCGCCAACGGTCCGCCAATGAGTGTTCCAAACGGCAACGATTGCAAGGCATTGGTAGCGATGGTGGAAGGAGTCGTGTCAATGGTTGCCATAACCTTGTAAGATTAAGAGTTAATAACAGGAATACGGCCCAGAGGGCGCGTTAGGCGGTTGTTGCGGATGATGATGTGGCCTTTGCCGTCGGAGCGGCCACTTCGGTAACCTTCACCAGCACCTTCTGCACGTCGCCGCACGAGATCTCGTAGGGCTCGCTTTTTGCTTCCAATTCAAACTCCATCGTCTTGTCCATGGCGTTAGGCTTGCCTGTTGCGCCCTTACACTTGATGCCTTCAGAGTCGTAAAGTCCCTTGGGTGTCTTGTACTGTGCGATGACTCTTGCCCTCTTGCCCGACTCCACATAGAACGTGGTGTCGTTGACCGAGAGCTCTCCATCGGGCGATACGAGGTCCATGGCGGCTCCCAACATTTCGAGCACCTTGGCCATACCGGCCGGCATCGACTCTTGTCCAGCATGCACCTCCACGTCGATGGTCGACTCAACGCTGAACGAAGAGTCTTGCGTACACTTAGAGTCGTGCTTGCTCGAGAAGGACGTTTGGAGGCTGGTGGTCTTTCTCTTGCCCCAGCTCTTGTAGTTTCTCGAGTAGTTCTCGTTGTACTCGCTCGAGTAGTTAGAACTGAACGAGTCGGTCTCCACGCCACTCACGGTAGCCTTAAACTTGATGTCGATAGAGTTGATGGCAATGTAGGGAATGGGCACGATGGTGAGCAGCGGTACGCTGATGGTTACCTTGCGTCCGTTCTGCACAAAGGTGAAATGCACATAGGTGGCTTCGGTAACGCCATCCTTCTCCTCCTCCAGCCCCACTTCCTTGATGAAATTCACCGTGGTCTGCGCTGCTTCGGCCTGTGCCCTGATGCAGGCGTTGAGCGGGCCGCCTATCAGATTGTAAAAGGGAAGGCTTTCCAACGTGCTTGTGGTTTTCTTTGATAAATCCATAATTGTAGGTTACTAGTGATGCGATATTAATCGCTTAACTATAGTTATATATTTGATATTTA
>NZ_JAXVAE010000022.1:0-6206 GCF_037460745.1 Hallella sp.
AAGCCTTATTTGAGGCTTGATACCCCGCCATGCCCTTTCGCTGAATAGTTACGGCGGATTATATCTCTACACCTCTTCTTTATAATCACTTGGCAAGACGATGCCCGTTTTTTGCTCAACGAGCGGTCGTAGATTCGGAGAAATCTGATAGAGTCTGCTGGTCGCTTTGTAAATATCCCTCCACATGTCTTTTGATCTGTTGGCAGACACCTTATGAAGGAGAAAGTCGATGACTCTCAATGCGCCATAAAAGGTGTTCTGAGATCCGATCGGTAGGGTCGGGCAGGCAGCTCCTGCCATCACGTTGTTGGTCAATGACATACCGACGATGACATTGCCATGAGCACATGAGTTACGGACCTCTCTGATTACTGAGATATAGTTCTTGAATACGCCCATGGCAGGTTCTCCAAAGAGATTGCTGATCAGGCTCTTGTCTGCATTATACTTCACTTGTCATATAGATTCTCCAGGTTGCCCAAGGTCATATACTCCATTGCCTTCCATGCGGGAGCGTAATTGCCAAGGTACTTTCTGTGATGACGTTTGATGGGATCCTTCAGCTTGATCTTTCCATAGAACTGTGTGGTGAAGGTTTTGATAAAACTGTTATCCACTATAGCTGGGTCTACATACCAATACGGGTTGGTGCTGTATTTGTTGGAGAGTTCATAGATGATGGTGGTTCTGATGGCAACCTCAATCCTTGACAGATATCTGTTTAGGAGGTTACGCAGGTCCAGGTCATAATAGTAGAAGGCTACGATGTCTTCAATGCGAGTGCCGGGTATCACGTTGTGAGAGCGTCTGTGATCGAGAAACGGGTAGGTCTGCTCAAAAGGATAAATATAAAAGCCAAGGCGATAATAGCCGATGTCTGACAGGTACTCTTTGGCCTTCTCAACATCTGTGATAACTACTCCTCGTGAAATGAGTAGTCGGATTTGTTGGTCGTATGTGCTTGCATACTTAGTATATGGGATCTTCCTATGTGCCATTTCAAAATCGTTTATGCAAAGGTACTATAAAATACATGAAAAGGTGAACGATAGGGATAGAAAATGCTGACATAGAAAGCGAATCTACCGAATATCAATCAACGATAATATCCGTTGTTCAGCGGTCATTCGTGAGATTTCAAACACCGGCGGTGTTTCCTCTCAGTGGTCATTCGTAAGATTCGGGAGATTCGTGTTCAAAAAAAATAACCGAGTCTCGTAAGATTCTTCCCTTCGGTCAGTGGGTCTACAATAGTCATTACTTCCCGTTGGTCAGTGGGGCTTCGCGAGTCTCGTGAGATTCGTGTTCTCATACTCAAACACCGACGGACCATTTCACGTTCAACATTCCACATACCACATTATAAACTCTTTCTCTCGGCTCGTGTCAGAGCAGCCTTTACGGTTAGGCACCTATTGCGGTGGCTCCTCTCACGCCAGCCCCCACCATCTGTGGTGTTTGCGGACCCCAAAGGTGCGCATCCCCGTTCCCCCAAATGCCGTCGGGCAAAGGTTTTCCCCCTGCTCATATCATTGTTTTGCAATCGTAACGTAAAATATTAATAGAAAAAGGTGTGATTTTAATCTAAAAGCCGTATCTTTGCAATCGATAGGTCCACACTCCGCATGGAGCTGGACAGAACGAATAGGAGAACGGGAGCCTCATACAGGCTTTTCTTAATAAGTCATAAGATGCGGCATGAAGGATAAAAAGACACCTCTTCCATTATCCTCCGTGGTGATGGATTCGAAGGACATAAAGTAGGGAGCGGGGATGACGCAGGATTGCTTTGACTCACTTGCTACAGCCGACGTAAACAACCGTTTACCAAAGGGCATACACGTTACCAAGACTGATGATGCATCGGACCTGGGTATAGAGAGAATGCACTGTCGCGAAGAGGAATTGCCCTGGAGCTACCTCTACCTCCACAACATGACCGTGCCCGTCTTTGAGCGTCAGATGAACGCTTACAACGCTTCCCATCCCGACGCACCCCATGCCTGTTTTGTTCATCGCTCCTATAGCTACAAACAGAAAACCGAGCGTGGGGGCGTGAAGAAAGAGCTCAAGCCCACCGTCAGCGGCCTCGTGTTCCTGCAAGGCACCACCAGGGACCTCCAAGCCTTCCTCCGTCTCTATTATCCCCAATACCATCTTGTAAAAGACCGTTCGCGCAATGCCCCCGCATCGATCACGAATGCGGTGATGCAACCCTTCATGACGGTGTTGCGCAACAACCCTGAGCGCGTCACTTTCCTCCGCGACCCCTTTGAAAAGTTTGCCCGCGACCATGTCAAGCTCCGCGTCCTCACCGGCATCTTCGCCGGCTACGAGGGCTACATCGTCCGCATCGACCGCGACCGCCAGCTCGTCTTCGACTTCGGTGGCCACGCTGTCGCCCTCCGTGGCATCCACAAGGAGGACTTCGAAGAGGTACGCGAATCTACCGAATAACGATCAACGCTAATATCCGTTGTTCAGTAGGTCTACTACAAATCTCGTGAGACTTCAAACACCCCTGGTGTTTCTATAAACGAACACAAATCTCACGAATCTACCGAATAACAATCAACGCTAATATTCGTTGTTCAGTAGGTCTACGCCAAATCTCGTGAGATTTCAAACACCTCTGGTGTTTTTGGAGACGAACACGAATCACACGAATCTACCGAATAACAATCAACGATAATATCCGTTGTTCAGCGGTCATTCGTGAGATTTCAAACACCGGCGGTGTTTCCTCTCAGTGGTCATTACCTCCCGTTGGTCAGTGGGGCTTCGCCGAGTCTCGTAAGATTCGTGTGATTCGTGTTCAAAAAAAATAGCCGGGTCTTTTGAGATTTCAAACACCTCTGGTGTTTCTATAAACGAACACGAATCTCACGAATCCACCGAATAACAGCTGGTACTATTCACCACAGTCAGTGGGTCTATGATAGTCATTACTTCCCGTTGGTCAGTGGGTCTATAATAGTCATTCGTGAGATTTCAAACACCGGCGGTGTTTCTAAAGACATGCATTCGTAAGATTCGTAAGATTCGTGTTCGAAAAAAAATAGCCGAGTCTCGTGAGATTACCTCCCGTTGGTCGGTGGGTCTACGACAAATCTCGTGTTCTAAAAAATTAAGATATTAAGCGTCATGATCTACCGCAGCCAAGAGTCCTATAACATCACGGGAGCCGCGATGTACGTTTACAACACCCTCGGCCCCGGGTTTCTCGAAGCAGTCTACCAAGAAGCCCTGGCCATTGAGTTCTCTAAGCGCGGCATACCCTTCCAACGAGAGAAAGAGCTCAAGATCTACTACGACGGGCACGAGCTCAAGCAGACCTACCGTGCCGACTTCGTTTGCTACGACAACATCATTGTGGAGATCAAGGCCGTTGGCGACCTCGACAACACCCACCGCAGCCAAGTGTACAACTACCTCAAAGCCACTGGCTGCCAGTTAGGTCTGCTTTACAATTTTGGCCACTCCCACACCCTCCAGCAGGAGCGCAAGGTAATGTGATTGCCTGTCGTTGCCACCGCATAGATAGCCAACAAAGAAATTAGCTATGAAACTGAAAATACGAAATATAAATAAGATAAAAACTGCCGACATCAAGTTGGACGGCCTGACCGTGATAGCTGGAGCAAACAGTTCGGGCAAAAGCACAGTAGGCAAGCTTCTCTTTTCTATGGTTAAGTCGCAGGCAAACGCTGAATTTCTTAACCACCAAAGCAAGGAAGAAAAATTAAGGAAAAGAGTTGAAGAACTGTATAAGCGTGCCAATGGATGCTTTTCAAGGTACGACGATGCCGAATTAGCAGAGATACTGCCACTTCCTATTTCGCGGTTTATAGCCCCATTGGTAGAACTTACCGACAAAGAGGAAATTAAGCGACGTCTTGGTAAAATATCGTCGTGGATCGAATCTAAAGATATATCACCACGTGTCAAGTCGCTTTTTTCTCAGGATATTGATAACATCAGCATAGCGTTAGGCGATAGCAAGGCGGCAGATATAGCGTCAGAAGTAAGGGTCTTCACAGAGTCGGAATTCATGAACAAGATATGCTCTTACAAGACAAAAGAATCGAAGGCCAAACTCGAATATGACAATCCCAACAGTTTTCTCTCCCTTGAATTTGCTGATGACCTAATCAATCAGGTGTATTTTGAAGGAGACGATTATCTTAGTGATGCCACCTACGTAGAGTCGCCTCTTTATCTCCACATACTCGATACACTCCTTTATGCAGCGACATATCAAGAATACCAGACAAGGCCCATGATGACATTCCGGGGAATGGTGCCAATCCATATCAAAGATCTTGCCAATAAGCTACATGCGTTGCAGATGGTTCCCTCGGGCAAAGAAAGCCAAAGCGAGTATGGACTTTCAGAATTGATGGGCGGGCGCTTTGCTTTCGACAAGGACAGTAAGGTACTTAAGTTCTTTAGCGAACGAATGGGCATGGAACTTTCACCTATCAATATAGCATCGGGAATTAAGACCTTTGGAATGGTACAAATTCTTTTGGAGACCCAGGTTATCGGCAACGACAAGATATTGATTTGGGATGAGCCAGAGAACCATTTGCATCCACAGTGGCAAGTTACGTTCGCCGAGTTATTGGTCAAGTTGGCCAAACGCGGAATACCTGTGATAATAAGCACTCATAGTCCCTATTTTGTCCAGGGAATACGTTACTTCTCTGCCAAGCACGATTTGGAGACATTCACCAATTACTATCTCGCTGAGGAAGAGGAAGATAGTCGACTTTCGGTTATTCATGATGTAAAGGACGACCTAAACCAAATATTTAGCAAACTGGCAGCTCCGCTCAATGCGATAATGAACGTTGACGAGGCTCGTCGTAATAGGAATTAGGAATGACACCCCAGGAGCTATACCATTCTATATGTTTGCGTTATCAGGAATGTGAGGTGGACTCTATCTGCCAAACCGAAAAAACATGTAAACGCAACGGATTCTGCAACGATAAGCAACATCATGGTGTAATGGACTTCGATAAAGTGAAAGACACCTATTATGACCACCTGGGTGTCGACAAGAAGCCCGCTTCCGTCGATGCGGTATGTGTTGGAGATCAGCACGAACACTTCTGTTTCGTAGAGCTCAAAGGATGGAAAAACTATATGGCACACCGCTCCCAGCAAAAGAAAAACGTTGAGGAGACTGCTGCAGATTACAACCTCGTAGGAAAGCTAAGAGATAGCCAGAGGCTATGCATGGAGCTCACTTCCAATCCCGATCTTTTTGCAAACATGCCCATCGTGTTTCTGTTAGTAACCGATATCGATGTCAACGAAAATGGATTAGAATGGTTTGCGGATAGGCTAACCGACTTAGCCACGTCTTCGAGTAGCATTTACTCAGAATGCATCTCCAACTCGCGCAAAACGCTCGATTCGGAGATCCACATCCAGCACGATTACATTTATTGCAAGGATTTTGATAAACACCTCGAAACAATCTGAGAATCCGCGTCAAATCCCTCTCGGTCTACCTTGGCGGTGTAAGCAAAGATTTTATAAAAGATTTGCGTGAAAGTGGCGCGTTGCCATATTATAAGGTTCGCAAAACCATATATTACCCTCCGTGGCATCCACAAGGAGGACTTCGAAGAGGTGCGCGAATGAGGTTCCCTCAGACAAATTTGGTCTTCTTCTTGCAATGCGAGCAAATAAATTCCTCCCACTGATCTCACAGAATCCCACAGATAACATCCTGCAGCGTAGCCATCTGTGCAAATCTGTGTCATCTGCGGGATAAACCCCATGAGCGAAGCGAATATATTAGTCTCTCACAGATTCCGCAGAATCTCACAGATAACATCCAGTAGCGTAGCCATCTGCGTAAATCTGCGTCATCTGCGGGACAAACCCCATGAGCGAAGCGAATATATTAGTCTCCCACAGATCCCACAGAATCCCACAGATAACATCCAGTAGCGTAGCCATCTGCGTAAATCTGCGCAATCTGCGGGACAAACCCCATGAGCGAAGCGAGTATATTAGTCTCCCACAGATCCCACAGAATCCCACAGATAACATCCAGTAGCGTAGCCATCTGTGCAAATCTGCGTCATCTGCGGGCGCCCAGCTCGCAACGCGAGCAAATAAACTCCTCCCACGGATCTCACTCTAAGTTTGCAGAAGAATGCGACGCAGTCGCATAAATGTTAAATAAT
>NZ_JAXVAE010000023.1:0-6607 GCF_037460745.1 Hallella sp.
CAGACAAAACGGGAGTCAAAATGAAAACGGTTTCGTATTGATTCATACTACTTTGAATGAAATTAATTATTATTTTGCAAAATGCGGGTGCAAAGTTACAAAATTGTTCGCACATAAAAGCACGCATCTTGCATGTTTTTTGCTTTTTAACACAAAAAACATTCGCGCACCCGCCTTTTCTTATTACTTTTGCAGCGTTATGAAGAAATCCTTGCTTAAGATTACGCGCACGGCGGCGCTTTTTCTCAGAGCTCACGCCGCTTGGCTTGGCCTTCCCTTGGTATACACCGGGGTGCTGCTCATGGCATGCTTTTACGCGACGGGGCTAACCGACCACAACGCATTTCTGTTGTTTCCATTAGCGCTCATCGTCTTGGGCATCGCAGGCCACGTGCGAAACGAGAAGACCTCAGGAAAGTACTAATCCTCGAAAAGAACAAACGCCTCACAAACGCAAAGGACAAACATGAGCCTTCCAAAGGCCCAAGTGCCCCACTTACATAAAGGTGAGGTGGACTCACACCTTTCGCGCCTGTCCACCCCACCTTATCTTATAAGCCCCCCTGGGTTCTTCCAAACCACCAGGTTGGGTCTTGTTTACCCTTATAGGTCCATCAATCCTCCTCAGGAACAATCAGTTTGTAGCCCTGGCCGTGGATGTTGATGATCTCGATCTGATCGTCGTCCTTCAGATGCTTACGCAGTTTGGTGATGTAAACATCCATTGAGCGCGCATTGAAATAGTTGTCGTCAATCCAAATGGTGCGCAGGGCGTCGTTGCGCTTCAGGATCTCATTGGCGTGTGAGCACAACAACGCCAGCAACTCGTTCTCCTTGGTGGTGAGCTTGGTCTGCTTGTCGCCAATGACGAGCAACTGCTTCTGTGTGTCGAAGGTGAAGCGACCGATCTTGTACATGCTGCTCTCACGGTTCTTCTTTCCTCTCACACGGCGCATGATGGCCTCCACGCGCTTCACCAGCTCCTCCATAGAGAAAGGCTTTGTGATGTAGTCGTCGGCACCCTTGTCGAAGCCCTCGAGCACATCTTCCTTCTGCACCTTGGCCGTCAGGAAGACGATGGGCACCTGCGAGTTGATCTGGCGGATGTCCTGAGCCAGGGTGAATCCATCCTTCTTGGGCATCATCACGTCGAGGATGCAGATATCAAACTTTTCCTTGGTAAACTCGCGATAACCGACTTCACCATCAGGGCACAACACAGCGTCGTAACCCTTTGCTATGAGATATTCGCAAAGAAGCGTTCCGAGGTTCTCGTCGTCTTCGCAAAGCAGAATCTTAACTTTTTCGTCCATAATCATTCTATTTTACAAGTTTGTTATCAATTATATTATGCGGCAACGCCCTCACGAGGTGGGCGCTCCCCTATCACTAATCTTTTATCACGGGCAACTTGATGGTAAACTTCGTGCCCTTGCCGTATTCGCTCTCCACCTTGATGTCGCCATCGTGCAGGTCGACCACCTTCTTCACGTAGGCCAGACCGAGGCCGAATCCCTTCACATCGTGCACATTGCCCGTATGAACGCGGTAGAACTTATCGAAAATCTTCTTCAGATTCTCTTTCTTCATGCCCATACCCGTGTCTTCCAATGAGAAATACAGATACTGGTCGTCGTTCCACGTCTTCAGGTACACATTGAGCGGTTTGTCGGGCTGGCGATATTTCACCGCATTGTCCATCAGGTTGAAGATAACATTCTGGAAGTGAACCTCATCCACGTAGATGGCCGAGTCGATGGCTCCCACATCCACATAAACTTTTCCACCCGTATGCTCCACACGCAGGGAGAAGGAGTTGGCAATGGTCTCCACCATCTCGTTGAGGTCGAGATGCTTTTTCTTAAACGTCGATTTCTTCCTGTCGAACATCGACATCTGTAACACTTTCTCCACAAGGAACCTCAATCGCTTGGTCTCGTCGGTGACGATTCCCGTGAGATGTTTCATCATTTTCTCCGTCTTGGGCACGCTGTCGTCGTTGAGCATCTGAGCCGCCAGGGAGATGCTGGCGATAGGTGTCTTCAACTCGTGAGTCATGTTGTTGATGAAGTCGTTCTTCATCTCGCTGTAACGCTTCTGGCGGAACACCACCACGATGGTGAACACAAAGGTGATGAGCAATATCAGGGTAAACACCACACTGGGTATCATGAACCTCACGCTCGAATAAATATAGCCATTGATGTCAGGGAAATGCACCTTCACCACACCCATCTTCGAAGCCGGATCGTTGCGGAAGAGCACTTGCGAATAGGTAAACTCCACGCCCTCGTCGGTATAGTCGGGACAACGGTACACCTCGCGACCGTCTTGGGTGGTAACCGTGAAATGGTAAGGAATGTTGATGCCATTATTCATCAGTTCCGCCTTCAGGTCCTGATCGAGTGTCTTGAAGTTAATTCGCTCTTTCAGAGGCTTTTCCGATGCCGAATAAAGCATATTCATCACCACCTCGTCGAGCAACGCCTTTTGGTACACATAGCGGTTCTTCACTATTTCCTGAAGCGATTTGCTCGCTGCGTTGTTCGAGTTGCGATCGTTCTTCAGAATCATGGCCTTGGGCATCTGCGCGGGCTTCGTGGAGATGGTTTTCAGCTCAAAGGAAGAATACACCGTACCATCCTTGCCTTGCACCGCAAACTGATGCGAGCGCTGCACGGTGCCATCGTCGGGATTGCCCGACCTCGTGCCCACGCTATCCACCCGATAGGCATGCCGCTCGGTCTCGTTCACATCCTTCTCCAGATAGCGCAACGTCTCATTGAGCTCCAAGTTGCGCGACGCCTGGTAGAGGGCGCGGTTCACGCTTTCGTCGAACTGCTCCTTCTTCATGTTGGCCATTTCCTGTATGTACGTCAACTGCAATCCAAGCAATATGACGAAGCTCAGGCCCATGATAACGGCAATGATCCAAATGGTTTTCTTCTTCATAAGGGCAAAGATAAAGATTTTCTTAATGCGTTAACATCTTTCTGTTAAGAATTTCGGGATATTTTAACGTTATTAACTATATTCTTATATTATAGTTGCAAATACGCAACTAAATTCCATCCATTCCCTTTTATTATCAGCCCTGTTACCCTAAGCTATGCCGACAAGCATTGCTTATTATAGACGTCATCTATCAAAAGATAGACAAAAACATTCGCTTGTCTATGACAAAAAACCTACCTTTGCACCAAAAGAACCCCACATTAGGATTATGGAAACCAGAAAAGACATAGCAGCGGGCAAGAAGGCCTGCGGATCACACAACTGCACCCAAGCGGTTTGCTGTACCTACCACGACTTCACCGGTATCGACGAAGAAACCATCAAGCACGTTGGCAACTGCTTTGCCGCCGGCATGGGCAATATGGAGGGCACGTGCGGAGCGCTCGTAGGCGCCGGTATCGTTTACGGGTTGGCCACCCGCAACAAATCCTTAGCCTTGAAGGGCATGCGCCAGATGATGGAGAAGTTCCGCCAGCGCAACGGCTCCACCCAGTGCAAACTGCTCAAGGGCGTTGGCACAGGCAAGATGCTCCGCGAGTGCCCACTCTGTGTGGCCGACGCCTCCGAACTGCTCGAGGAATTGCTGGAACAACTGCCCGCTGCCGAGACAGGCGACAAAACGCGCCAGCATCCCCATCCCGCCACCTAAAGCATTCGCATATATAAAAATAGGTAAAGAGAAGCCATCCATGACTACAACCCTTTCGACCCAACAAGCCCCGAGCCTCGCCTGCGCATCCCCTGCCAGCAGGGAAAAGGCTCGCCCCAGAAGCAAATACAAAGCACAGAACGAACAAGACCGATGCGTGGCGTGTGGCGTATGCGTAAAGATGTGCCCCAAGGACTCCATTAGCATCCTCAAAGGTTGCTACGCCGTCATCGACGAGGACTGCTGCGTCGGTTGCGGCATTTGCGAAAAGAATTGCCCAGCGGGTGTCATGCATAAAGTAACACGATAACCCATGGCTAAACTGAAACCCAAGAAGTGGAACGATTACCTTTGGATCGTCTCCGCCACCTATTTCACCCTTGGATTCTTCAACATCATCTTTGCGTGGCTTGGCGTCGTCTGCTTCCTCATTCCCCTGCTGATGGCCATCTTCGGAGGTGGCAAAGGCTACTGCAACAACTATTGCGGTCGCGGCCAACTGTTCCTACAGATAGGCAACACCCTTGGATGGTCGAGCAAGAGGGTGGCGCCACGATGGCTTTCGTCGAAGTGGTTCCGCAACGGGTTCCTGGTGTTCTTCCTGTTCTTCTTCATCCAGATGATTGTGCTCACGGTTCATGTGGCCAAAGGTCTCGACTCGCTTCACCAAACCATCCACCTGCTTTGGACCTTCGACGTACCCTGGCATTGGGCCTACCCCGTAGCCGTTGACCCTTGGGTGGCGCAGTTTGCCTTCGGTCTTTACGGCATCATGCTCACCTCGCTTATCGTAGGCGTCATCCTTACCGTCGTGTTCCGCCCGCGCACCTGGTGCGTGTTCTGTCCCATGGGCAATATGACCCAAATGATTTGTAAACTCAAAAACCAATAAACATCATGGAAAAATTCAACGACATCATCAATAGCAACCAACTCACCTTGGTAGATTTCTTCGCCACCTGGTGTGGCCCATGCAAACAGATGCACCCCGTGCTCGAGCAACTGAAAGCTGACCTTGGCGACAACATCCGTATCATCAAGGTAGACGTTGACAAGAATGGCCCATTGGCCGCCGCTTACCGCATCCAGTCGGTGCCTACGTTCATGCTCTTCCGTGCAGGCGAGATGCTCTGGCGACAAAGCGGAGCCATGAGTCTTGCCGATCTCAAGAACCTTCTGGCAAGCCACACATAAAGTCATGAACATTCAACAACTCAGATACATTGTTGCCATCGACCGCTTTCGCAATTTTGCGAGGGCGGCCGATTCGTGCCATATATCCCAACCCACCCTGAGTGCCATGGTGGCGAAATTGGAGAAGGAACTCGATGTGCGTCTCTTCGAGCGATCAAACAAAACGGTGAAACCGACCGTCGCCGGCGAGAAGATCATTCGGCAAGCACAAAGGGCACTGATGGAAACCGATCGCATTGCGGAACTGGCGAGCGAAGACAAGGGGACTATTGGCGGATCGTTTGCCCTATCCGTCGGTCCCACCATCGCTCCTTATCTGCTTCCCAAGTTTATCCACCATTATCGCAACGACTACCCCACCGTCGACCTCTCCATCCGTGAACTGAAGGCGAGCTTCATGTTCGAGGCACTCCTCAACGGAGAGTTCGACGCGGGCATCGCCATCGCCGACAACATCCGACAAGGCATATTGGAAATACCACTCTACACAGAACGATTCTATGTATACATAGCCGAGAGTTGCTGGCGAAAATTGCCCGTATTCAAACCTGAGAATCTCGAACACGAGAACATGTGGATCATGAAAGAGGCGCAATGCCTACGCGAAAGCGCCTTCTCGTTTTGCAAGGCGCGCAGCAAGGGAACCCACATCTACGAGGCAGGAAGCATCGACACGCTGATACGCATTGTCGACGAGAATGGTGGCTTCACCATCATCCCTGAGATGCACCTGCCGTTTCTTTCCGAGCAACAACGCGCCAACGTTCGCAAGATCGAAGGCGACTATCTATCACAACGACGCATATCGCTCTACATCAAAGACGACTATGTGCGCGAGCGTATGCTCAACACCGTGGTCGACACCCTCAAGACCTTCATGCCCGAAAGCATGCTGAGCAAGACGGTGCGTCGCCCCTTACGACTCTAACCACCACAGATAGAAAAAGTCTGTAAAAGAGACAGATGGACAGCGAGTTGCCACGCCGTTCTTCCCGGAAATGCCCCAAACGTCATCCACACGCGTCTTGGGGCTTCCTGCAAAAAGCCCCCCAGCTTTTTGCTTTTTATCTCAAATCGGGCATTGGATTTCAAGAGTTGAAAGGAAGTAAAGCACATCCTAACCATTGTCCTATTACAGCCTAATGACCGATTGGGGTTGTTGATGCTGCAAAGGTAAAACGCACGAATGCAACCTATCTGCATACATCCTACTATTTCACTTATTTCGGTCTAATGACGATTTGGGATAAAATGTCGGGAAAGTTCTGAAAAAAACGTGCTCGCTTTTTATGGTGAATTAGAGAGCGAAAAAGCCGTTTTTACGGAATGGGAGACAACAATCGGAACTACCAATTTACGATTAGGCATGTATCGAGTTGCGAAAGATGGCTTTCCGCATTGTGGTTAGGTAGGTTTCGCACCTCGAAAGAGCAGGTATCGACGTACGAAAAGGCATGTTTCGCAATGAAGAATGTAAAATACAGAATAGAAAAAGAACCTTCAATACGCTAAACAACTGAATATTAGGCAATTGCAAAAATCGCCAGAATCGCGTATTTGCGCCTAACGGCACTCTCGCGAAAAAGAAACGTGTAGTTCTTGCTATAGTTTGTTGCGCGTTTTCCAAATCCAAGCAGATTGTCTCAAGCGTCTATTTCCACCAATTATCCCCAATGCCTTACCATCGAAAAACACAAAAAGAGGGTGTGTCATAATTGACTATGGTCATTTATGGTGCACCCTCCTTTT
>NZ_JAXVAE010000024.1:0-6684 GCF_037460745.1 Hallella sp.
TTCACTTATCTTAGTGTTGCAAAAATAAACAAGCAAAACTCTGATATGACATGGTATTCGCTGCTGTCATTTTGTGTTAAAACAAGGATTTGATTGAGAAGGGTAAAATCGGTTGTTTTTGTCGATTCCATTTGCCGGCTTTGGTTCAAGGGTGAGTACCGTCGGATGCAGCGGTAGGGTGGGGATGTAGCTCCGTTTTTAGCTCTTGGTATAGGTCCACAGGGCTTAGATGCCAATATTTGGTGCTTTCTGTTGATAGCTTCTTGTAGAGTTGCGAATGATAGATGCGTTCGAGACTCTCTTGGATGGTGAATCCATAGTCGTGGTTTAGGTACTCAACCATCCAGCTGATTTTCCCAGGAAGAATCAAATGCAAGTTGCTTTGGTCTATTTTGAACATGTTCTTATCCTATTTTTGTTGCTTCAACGAAATGTAAGGCCGTCAGCGCCTTATTGGTATGGAAAAGGTATTGGTCGACCAACTTGTAAGTTTTGAGTTCTCGTATGAGCGTTTCCACGCTGATCGCGCCTGCCTCATACAAGCCAAATTGCAGGTAAACTCTGTCGTTGGCCACAGGCCCATACACAATGTCGTAATCGTGCGTAAAGTCCATCCGTGTTCGGTTGGCCATTACGAATTCTGCCCATTCCTCATTTGGCTCTTCGAAAATAAGACATTTGAGTTCGCATAGTTTCTCTTCGTCCAACTCGTAGATGTTCACATAGCCGCACGAGGTATGTTTCTCGTGCATTCTCCGTTCCACCCATTCCTTTGATTGCCTCTCCGAGGTCGTGGTGTAGAACCCTTGCCCGTAGTCGAGCGTTCGTTGGGGTGGAAGTATTAAGGGGTGTTCCACCACTTCCAGGCTTCCGTGGTATATTCTCATGCTTCTTTGTTTTTTCTGTCTTCAATAAACTCGTCTATTTCGGCCACGAGCCATTGGCGACTTTGGGTATGAAGTGGCTCAAAGCATTTGCATAGATAATCGATCACGCCATATTGCGAAAACCGGTCGATGGTTTGTTCGCCTGTCATTTGTTTGGCCGCTCCGTATTCTTCTATGCAGAATGCGACGAAGAGCGCTATGTCTTTCTCTTTCTTATTCATCGTAAAGTAGCTTTCTGAGGGTTAAGCCGTACCATTTCAGCCATGACGTTGGCTTTCGTTTCATTGCAAAAATAGGAAGAAAACATGAAACGCACAAGCAAAAGCGCCATATTTTAGACATTCGGTGTGTGGCCTCTATATAATTAAGGTGTGCAGGCTTGTGTTGATAGGCTCGGAGGCCTATAATAAATAGGCATTGTGGACCTTTGGCTTTTCTTCATGTTATTGTAACTGGGACTCAACGGTTTTGTAACAATGGCTGCCTACCTTTGCGGCGTGATAAGAAAAGCATTGTTATGAAACGAAACAAGGTGTATAAGGACGAGCTTTACGACTACGCCACGAAGACCACCGATGCCACCAAGCCTTCGTTCACAAGCAACTTCTTCCAGTTGGCCGCCAACCAGAACACGGTCGTTGGCAACTGGATGGCACATACCAGGAACGGCATCGCTTCCATCCTCGCCATCAGCAAGCAGTATCCTGGCATCGGCGCCTTCCCCGACGGACAAGACTGGACAGCCGGATGGGCCAACTTCGATCCCCAGAACGCTCAGTACTAAATTCAAAACGAATTTCTGATTTGAGTTAATCTATAAAAACCCTTATCAAACAGTAGCGACGGACTCCAGCGTGATGCTGACGGTCCGTCGCTTTGTGTTTTCTGAGGGTGTGATTGCCAGCCTTGGCTTTTCTTACGCCTGTTTGATGAGGCGTTTTACCCGCATCTTCAGGCTCCAAGGCAGCATTTGTGCCATGAGTTGTATGAGGTTGAACAAGCCGAACCGTATGCTACCTTTTAGGTTTCTCGCCAACGACGTGTTGCGGTATTGGTAATTCAGCAACACTTCGCAGAGCTCAGCCTTGTCGGTTTTGTCGTCCACATATTTCCGCAATCGCTCAGGCAACGATGTCGCGTCGCCATTCCTTCGCACGATGGCCACGATGTGCCCATTGTCCATTCGTTTCACCTCAACGGAGGCAAACGAGCCAAGCAGTTGGCCGATACATGTTTTCTCTGATTGGTTCCAAATAACAAGCTCGCCGTTTTCTTCGTCCACATTGTATTGGTGGAATCCCTTGTAGTGTTCCATCTCGGCCTCGTTGGGATGGTGGTTGAGGTATAGCACCCCTCCTTTTCGCAATGCGAGCAATGCTTCCACGATGCCCTTGATGGGCGCCGACGAGTGGTCGAGCGCATTCTGTATGGTTATGAGCGAGGCGTCGTGTATGAATGCCGAGAGATATTCGGTCATTCCAAACTCGATGGGCGGCAACTTCTTCTTGTATTTCTTCAGGATGCGGTTGAAATGGAAGGCCAAAGGGTCTATGTAATGAATGTCGAGCGGAATGAGCTTTCCGTCTTTGTCCAGGTGGTCGCCCACGGCATAGCTCATGCCACTCCCTACATCGTAAACCCTTGGGTGGTCGTCGGCCAGCAGAAAATGGTTGGCGTCAAACCCTTCCAGGCAAATGGCGGATCCGTAATGCGCCCACCCCATCATGCCCTGAAAGGTGTGGGGCCATCTGTACACATTGTTCCAAAAGGCCACTTCATACGAAATGCCCTCAAGCCATTTTTGCGTAATGGCGGTGGTGTTGCTCGTCTTCATGTTTATGGTGTTGGCGTGTTTGCTGCCCGCTAATAGGCTTAGGCAAAATTAACCAATAGTTTCTTCATAGCCAAATTTTGCACCTTTTAATTGGACCATGGGCCCCTCTTATCGGCCCATGAGCGCCGTTTGGATGGAATGGCGCGGATGAAGTGTTAAAAACCTTAAAATTATTGGGCGTTTTGAATTGATTGTCGTTGGAAAACACTATCTTTGCACTCGCTTTCCGAAACACATGCGGTGAAGCGACCTTAGGGTGGTTACCAGAGTGGCCAAATGGGGCAGACTGTAAATCTGCTGGCTCTTGCCTTCGGTGGTTCGAATCCATCACCACCCACCTCAATAGGAAAACGATAGTCCCTGTAGCGGAACCATTATGGTGCGTTACAGGGATTTTTTCGTTTTTTTTCTCTCAATGTGTCGGCGGTTTGTGGGAAAAGCGTTATATTTGTAAACGAGTTTATGTGAAACTATCAACACAATCTGAAACCGATGCTTGGCGAAAGGCATCGCCCCCACGCATACAAATGACGACTATGCCCTATAAGGACCCCAACACCGCCCCATGTGGGATGAAGCAGGTCTCATCCCACAGGTCATGCTCCACGCCCTCTCGGCGGTGGATCATGGCGGCTCTCTGCCTCCTCGTGCTCACCATGGCCACCCTCCCGGCGTGGGCAGAAGGGCGCCTTCCCGCATGGTACGAAACCACCACCCATCTCAACATGCGCAGCGGACCGAGCGTGCGTTCGACCTCCCAGTTTATCATGGCGCCCGGCACACGCGTGCTTGTCATCGGCCATCCCCAGGACCAGTGGGCAGAGGTGGTGTATGGCGGCGACACGTTGTATTGCGCCACCCGTTACCTGCAATATGCCGCCCCCTACGCTGTTAAGAAGGTGGCTAAGCATCGGTACAGCCTCTGGGGTTTTGTGCGCCAACTCCTCCTGACCTGCGTGGTGCTCTACGTGCTGCGCTGGGTGGTGATATGGGGCTTGTCGGTGGCCAGCACGCTCGTCTACAAGGTGTATTGGGTGGCCTGCATCCCCTTTTATTTCCTCAACTGGTTGCAGCGTTACGCCGCGAAGCCATGGCGGTGGTACTTCAAGGTCAACGCTGGGCGCACCGACGCCGAGAACCGCAGGCTGCGCAAGCAGTTGGCCTTTGCCCAGATACCGTTCTACATCCTGCTCACGCCCCTACGGTGGTTCAATGCGGTTTATTACAACCTCTTCATCCATTGCTCGTTAGAGTTTATCAACTATGCCCTTGAGGTGGTCGACCCCAGCCATCCCAAGGAGGGGGCCGACGACACCCTGCGGTGGTTCCTGCTCTTGCCTTGGCGCATCCTGAAGTATCCGTTGTGGCATGGCACGCTCACCCTGGTGGAGAGTGGCGTGTGGACCCTCGTCGACACCCTCGTGCCAGCCCTCACGCTCTACCACGGCACCGACTGCATGGCCAGCGAGAGCATTACGCAGAGCCGTGGGCGCGTGGGCAACAACAGTCGCTACACGGGGATATGGAACGTGGGCGGTGGCAACTACGCCGGCAACGGCATCTATTTTGCCCCCGACCGCTCCACGGCGCTCCATTACGCCTCGGGGTCGCTCGTGGTGTGCCGGGTCACGCTGGGCCGCGTGCTCGATCTCGGCATTGCGCCCCGCCGCATCTATAGCGAGTGTGGGTTCCCCAATGCGCTCAATGTGACCCGTTGGGGGCTCGACCACGACTATGTGACGGGCGAGTGGTGGCGCAAGGACGCCGGATGGTGGGAGTATTGTATGTACGACTGGCAGAACCGCTACAACTATAGTTGGCGCATCAGGCCCCTCTACGTGTTGTCGCTCTCCGACGATATGTTGCAGCGCACGCCCGGCGGCATGCACCACTGGCTCTTCCGCCGAATGGTGATCGAGGACCTGTGGACCTGGTTTGTGCATCTCATGAATAGCAAACGAACGTATTGATTAACAACCTTACCGTATGATATTAAAACGAAAGATCGACCTGCTGCTGGCCAAGAGCAATGGTGCGCAGCTCATGTGGCTGCTGGGCTTGTCGGTGGCGAGCCTGGCCATCGCCATCGTTGTGGCCCAGTGGGTGTTCGACGATGGAACGATTGTTTGGCAAGATGTTGTGGCTGTGTTTCTCGACCCTGGCTGCTTTGGCGGAGCGGGCGCCCACGACTGGTTCCGCCTCATCCTCGCCCTGCTGAGTGTGTTTCTCTTCTCGGCCTTGCTCGTCAGCGTGTTCACCAATCTCTTCGAGAACATCCGCGAGGCGGCGCAGGTGGGCGAGCGCCGTTACGCCTTGCGCGGCCATGTGCTCATCCTGGGACATTGTGCGCAGTTGCCCGTCATGGTGCGCGCCCTCAATGCGCAGGGTCGCACGGTCGTGGTGGTCGATGAGGAGCGCCCCGAGGTCGACGCCAACTTCATCTTTTACAAGGCGGCGCGCCACAGCCATGCCGACCTCGCCACTATTGGCGCCGAGAGGGCCGCGGCCATCTATGTCATGGGCGACGCCGACGATCCGGCCCACGACACCAAGAACCTCAAGGCGCTGGCCATCCTCGACGACCTCTGTCGCCAGGCGCCCCAACCCGTGCATTGCTACGTAACGTTGGCCGACTATGCCACCATCGAGGTGTTGCAATACCAGCGCAAGGCGGGAGCGACGGGCCAGTTGCTTGTCGACACCGTCAACGCCTACGAGTATGAGGCGGAGCAGTTGCTCGTAGGCGACACGTCGCCCGCCTCGGGTGCCTATTCGGCAACCGCCAGTGCCGCCCCGTCGGAGGCGTTCCTGCCCGTGCTGCGCCAGGGCGACGAGCGGCGCGCCCACATCGTCATCATCGGCACGGGCGCCATGGCGCAGTCGGTGGCCTACACCGTGGCCCACCTGTGCCATTACCCCAACTATGCCGAGGGAGGGCAGCGCACGCGCATCACCTTCATCGGCGAGGGCATGGAGGCGTGGCAGCAGCACCTCGTGGCGTCGCGCCCCGCCCTCTTCGCCCTGTCGCACCACACGCTGGTGCAGGCCGACGGCCATGTGGTGGCGCATGCGCCCGAGGGAGTCGACTTTCTCGATGTGGAGTGGCAGTTTGTTGATGCCGCCCCGTCGGCGCCCATGGCGCGGCGCCTCCTCACGCCCACGCCCCATGAGGTGCTGCGTGCGGTGGTATGCCAGGGCGATGAGCGGCAGGCCATAAACACCGCGCTCCACCTGCCACGCGCCGTCTATGGCGCCGCCAAGCTGGCCGTATGGCTCAAGCGCCCCTCCGAACTGGTGAGGCGCGCCAACCTCACGGGCATGTATGGCCACATCGAGATCTTGGGGCATGGGCGAGGCATGCAGGCCGACCCGCTCTTCCTACGCAGGTCGTTGCGAGGCATGCGCGTCAACTTTGTCTACCACCGTGCCTACGTCAACCCGCAGGCCACCGATGAGCGGCAGGCGTGGTACGCCATCAGCGAGGCCGACAAGTATTCGAGCATCATTTGCGGCAACGCTCTGCTGGTGCGCCAATGGTGCTTCGAGGGTCATAACCACAGCGAGGCCGACCGACGTGCGGCCTACGAGGCCGAGCACCGCCGATGGGTCATGTCGGAGCTCATCATGGGCTTCAGGCCCGCCGCCACCACCAACAAGAAGGTGTTTGAGCATGCCGACCTGGTGCCCTTCGAGGAGTTGAGCGTTGAAGAGCAAGGGAAAGACGCCATCCTCATCGACGCCATGCCCTACATTCTTTATAATGTGGAGTGTTGAATGTGGAGTGACATCTGTGTTCCTTAGACCCCTGAGGCCATCGCCGTAGGCGGTGGGCTTATTGAGGTGTTCAACATGGGGACGACCTTCATGCGGAATGGCCATGCGGGTTGCTTTTGTCAAAAACGAGACTTGGCAAAGCCCCACCGACCGAAGGGAAGTCAGAAACTATAAGAAGAGGAAGTAAGC
>NZ_JAXVAE010000025.1:0-1953 GCF_037460745.1 Hallella sp.
ACATCATATCTCCAAATAACGATATGCTTGATAAGATGAACAGACTTTTTGCTACGTTTCCAGAAGTAGATATGGCTGCCCTTGGTTTTCCTTCTGGTTGGGAAAACGAACCACTGTGGCAATAAAAGGCATTTGGAGTGACTACTAATCATCCCTCATCGCCCACATTTTTGCAATTTCGGTGTAACAGAAGGTTAAAAACGTTAAATTTTCACCCTTTCGTATCTAAACAGAATCCACATTGTCACTTTTCTGCCGTTTAGAGCGTATAGCATTGATAATCAACTAATAATAGATACGATGGCTAAATCTCTTACTGCCGTCATTATTCAAAATAATGTAACAAGTATTGGTTATTACACTTTTGATGGATACGATAACCTTCCTTCTAAAATTAGAATCGACATTACTAAGCATTTTGGGGTTAAGGTATTTTAGAAAGGATGGTAAGATAATGGGTAGCTAAAGCGAGCTGGTTCTATTGCGTTTGCATCATGAGGTTGATAAATCGTGACAAACTACCTGTGAATCTACATTGTATTTTCCATCGAGGGTCGGTGTGGCTCCAAATACGCGATTCTCGCGTGAATTGGTAATGACTTGATTTACAAGCGGTTGTGATTAAAGGTTATATTGGGATGTTCCTCGTCTTAGATCAGGCGTTGCCTTTAGGCATGTTTCGTAGGTCGAAACATGCCTAAAGGCATGACGGAAGATGGCCTTTGGCGACTCGAAAGCTTAGGTATCGCAATGCGATAGATGCCTAACGGTGAATTTATCGCGCAAATTTCAGCGCTCCACACGATAAATCTCAATGATTCGCGCTCTGGTTGGAGCAAAATTCCTACACAACTTTTGCACCAAATATCCCTACAATGCATAAGGTTAGAAGGCCGAGTTGAGTAAGGTGAACATTGGAAAAAGCTCATGGCGAGCATCCGGCAAACCACAAGATAGGTACCCATAAAAGCAACAACAGCGGCTATCGCTCATGAAGAGAGTGGATAGTCGCTGTTGTGAAATTGTGGGTTGTGAGGGAGGGCTATAGGCTCTTGATGAGTCCTTCCATGGGCGCTTTTACGATGCGGCCCAGGTGCATGCCCTCCTCCTCGAGCGCCTCGGCGAGCGGTTGGCGGTAGATTTGCGCCAAGCTGCCGTTGAAGCCGATGGGAAGACGGTTCCAACCCTCATATTGCTTCACGTTGCGCTGCAGGAACGAGCGGAAGTTGTCCTTCACAAATTGGTAAACCACTGGCTCATGGAGGTTCTCCTCAAGGAACGGCATGAACGAGGCCAGGAAGGTGTTGGGGCGTGGCTGGCGGTACACACGATCGATGATCTCGGCAGCCGTCAAGCCATATTTGGCATGGAACCGCTCAATGATGGCCTCCGGCCACTGGCGCTTCAAGAGGTTGCCCAACAGGTACTTGCCCATCGACGCGCCACTTCCCTCATCGCCAAGGATAAATCCCAGGGGCGACACGTTCTTCACAATGCGCTCGCCATCGTAGGCACACGAGTTGCTTCCCGTGCCGAGGATACAAGCGATGCCGGGCTCATGGCCGCATACCGCAATGGCTGCGCCCAGCATATCGGACGCCACCGTGCAGTGGTTACGAATGGTGAGCGTATCGCGCAGCGCCTGTTCCACGATGGGTTGCTTCTCGGGTGTGCAACCAGCACCATAGAAATAAACCGCGTCGACCTCGGTGGTCGGCAAGTGGGGCAGCAAGGCAGAGCGTATTTCCGCCGCAATCTGTTCGCCGCTCACCTGAAACGGGTTGAGTCCTTGAGTCTTTATTTCTTTCACGGCCTGGTGGTTATCCACCAAAGCCCAGTCGGTCTTGGTAGAACCGCTGTCAGCTATCAGTATCATGATATGATGATTTATTGATTAGGAATTAGTACTGATGCGATAAAATCGCATAGTTATTAAAATTCATCAAATAAAGT
>NZ_JAXVAE010000026.1:0-6709 GCF_037460745.1 Hallella sp.
AACACGAATCTCGCGAATCTTACGAATGCAGATATGTGAAACGCCTTTGGCGTTTCTTTCAGGTTTTATTGCAAAGATAATAATTATAATCGCAATAAAGAACGATTGCACCCTAAAATCTCCTGTTTTTTGCGTGCCCCGTGTTTTTCATCCACGCCATTCCGCTATCCATCAAGCGTTAACCGCCTACGGCGCTGGCCTCATGGGTGACTCGTGTTCTTTTGATAAAAACACCCCGTATGGCATCTGCGATCCGTGGGCGTGTTCTCCCACTTGCTTTTTCAAGCGCATTGAGCTCGGTTTTTACTCCCACAGATCCCACCGATTTGCACAGATGCGTTGCGCTCCGCATGCGAAAGAATCCGTGCGCATCGGTGAAATTACCTCCCGTTCGGTCGGTGGGGCTTCGCCGTGTCATTTTTTTAAACACGAATCTCGCGAATCTTACGAATGCAGATATGTGAAACGCCTTTGGCGTTTGGAATCTCACGAGATTTGTCGTAGACCCACCGATCAACGGGAGGTAATGTCGACAGAAGAGAGGCTATGGTTCCCTCTCAGTAGTCATTACCTCCCTTCGATCAGTGGTGCTTCGCACGTCATTACCTCCCCTTCGGTCAGTGGTGCTTCGCACGTCATTCGTGAGATATCAAACACCAGCGGTGTTTCCTCTCAGTGGTCATTCGATAGATTCGCGAGATTCGTGTTCTTTAAAATAACAGCGAGCGTTTGCATCTGTCAGTGGGGCTTCGCCGAGTCTCGTAAGATTACCTCCTGTTAGTCGGTGGGTCTACGACAAATCTCGCGAGATTACCTCCCGTTGGTCGGTGGGGCTTCGCCGAGTCTCGTGTTCTTTAAAATAATTCGTGTTCTTATTATGCAAACACCGGCGGTGTTTCTCTTCTGTGTCGATCTGTGTGGTCTGTGGGAGAAATGTTCTCGTGCCGCATGACCACATTCCACATTATATAATAAGGTGCGCGCCTAAGCCAAAAGCGCGATTAAATATCGTCAACAAGGGTTAATAAGTATTAAAATTATTATTCCCATAAAAATTAGAACCTCCTTATATATCGCGTTTTCAACAATTCTTCGTACCTTTGCACCCCGAAATGGGTTCATTGTACCCGTATAGCAAGAATGTCATACGGCGAGGACCCTTTTAGAGCGTTGACAATAAACAAAATAAATATATAAATTTTAAAAAATTACAATTATGCCTACTATTTCACAATTAGTACGTAAGGGCAGAAGAGACGTTGCTGACAAGAGCAAGTCGCCGGCTTTGGACAACTGTCCTCAGCGTCGTGGTGTCTGCGTTCGTGTGTACACAACCACTCCTAAGAAGCCTAACTCAGCCATGCGTAAGGTGGCTCGTGTTCGTTTGACCAACCAGAAGGAGGTCAACTCTTACATCCCCGGAGAGGGTCACAACCTGCAGGAGCACTCAATCGTGCTCGTTCGCGGTGGTCGTGTGAAGGACCTCCCTGGCGTGCGTTATCACATCGTTCGCGGTACACTCGATACCGCTGGTGTGGCCAACCGTACGCAGCGCCGTTCAAAGTATGGTGCTAAGCGTCCTAAGGGTAAGAAGTAAAAAAAAGACAATGCGGAGAGCCGAGGGCCGAGGGTTGTCACCTGAGGCCAAGGGCTCAACGCTTTTAGATGATTTATTTTTTTTCGTTTTGCTGGAGAAGTTGAGCAGGTTGAGTAAATGCCCGAGCGTGAGCGTTGAAGAACACATTGACAGCCCCATGCAAAATTTTATTTAAAACAAAATGAGAAAAGCAAAACCAAAGAAGCGTGTGATCCTTCCGGATCCAGTTTTCAACGACCAGAAGGTCTCAAAGTTCGTTAACCACCTGATGTACGATGGTAAGAAGAGCATCTCTTACAGCATCTTCTACAACGCCCTCGACATTGTGAAGGAGAAGGCTGCCAAGGAGGAGAAGACTCCCCTGGAGATCTGGAAGCAGGCCCTCGACAACATCACTCCGCAGGTGGAGGTGAAGAGCCGCCGTATCGGTGGTGCTACCTTCCAGGTGCCTACAGAGATTCGCCCCGACCGTAAGGAGAGCGTGTCGATGAAGAACATGATTCTCTTCGCCCGCAAGCGCGGCGGAAAGAGCATGGCTGAGAAGCTGGCCGCTGAGATTATGGACGCCTACAACAACCAGGGTGGTGCCTTCAAGCGTAAGGAGGACATGCACCGTATGGCTGAGGCTAACCGTGCTTTCGCACATTTCCGTTTCTAATTAAATAAGGTAAAAAGACAATGGCAAACCGCGATTTACATTTGACCCGTAACATCGGTATCATGGCCCACATCGATGCCGGTAAGACTACGACTTCAGAGCGTATTTTGTTCTACACGGGTAAGACGCATAAAATCGGTGAGGTGCACGACGGTGCCGCTACTATGGACTGGATGGTTCAGGAGCAGGAGCGTGGTATCACCATCACATCCGCTGCAACTACCTGTAACTGGAATTGGAGTGGCAAGACTTATAAGATTAACTTGATCGATACTCCGGGTCACGTTGACTTTACCGCTGAGGTGGAGCGTTCACTGCGTGTCCTCGACGGTGCCATCGCTACCTACTCTGCTGCCGACGGTGTACAGCCTCAGTCTGAGACAGTGTGGCGCCAGGCCGACAAGTATAATGTGCCCCGTATCGGTTACGTCAACAAGATGGACCGCTCAGGCGCTGACTTCTTCGAGACTGTTCAGCAGATGAGAGACATCCTGGGCGCTAACCCTGTGGTGATCCAGATTCCTATCGGCGCTGAGGAGACTTTCAAGGGTGTAGTTGACCTCATCAAGATGAAGGCTATCCTGTGGCACGATGAGACCATGGGCGCTGAGTATGAGGTGGAAGACATTCCCGCCGACCTCGTTGACGAGGCTGAGGAGTGGCGCGACAAGTTGCTCGAGGCTGCCGCTGATTACGACGACAACGTGATGGAGAAGTACATGGAAGATCCCTCAACAATCACTGAGGCTGAGATCCTGGCTGCCATCCGTAAGGGCTGTATCGCTATGGAGTGCTGCCCGATGCTGCTCGGCTCTTCTTATAAGAACAAGGGTGTGCAGCCCCTGCTCGACTACACTTGTGCTTTCCTGCCCTCTCCTGAGGACACTCCCGCTATCATCGGTACAAACCCCGACACCAACGAGGAGGAAAGCCGCAAGCCTCTCGAGAGCGAGCCTACATCTGCTCTCGCATTTAAGATTGCTACCGACCCGTTCATGGGCCGTCTGGTATATTTCCGCGTTTACTCTGGTAAGGTGGTGGCTGGTTCATACGTGTTCAACCCCCGTTCGGGCAAGAAGGAGCGTATCAGCCGTCTGTTCCAGATGAACTCTCACCAGGAGATTCCTATGGAGAGCATCGACGCTGGTGATATCGGAGCTGGAGTGGGCTTCAAGGACATCCGCACAGGTGATACCCTCTGCTCAGAGGATCATCCCATCGTGCTGGAGTCTATGACCTTCCCTGATCCTGTGATCTCTATCGCCGTTGAGCCTAAGAGCCAGGCCGACGTGGCCAAGCTCGACAATGGTTTGGCTAAGCTGGCCGAGGAGGATCCTACATTCACCGTACATACCGACGAGCAGAGTGGCCAGACCATCATCTCTGGTATGGGTGAGCTTCACCTTGACATCATCATCGACCGTCTGAAGCGTGAGTTCAAGGTTGAGGCCAACGAGGGTAAGCCCCAGGTTAACTACAAGGAGGCTATCACGAAGACCGTTGAGAACTGGCGTGAGGTTTACAAGAAGCAGTCGGGTGGTCGTGGTAAGTTCGGTGACATCATCGTTACCGTTGGTCCGAAGGACGAGGACTTCCAGGACGATCTGCAGTTCGTAAACGAGGTCAGCGGTGGTCACATTCCCAAGGAGTTCATCCCTGCTGTGCAGAAGGGCTTCAAGGACTCTATGAAGAATGGTATCCTGGCTGGCTTCCCCGTCATGGGCATGAAGGTTGTGCTCACCGATGGTAGCTTCCACCCTGTGGACTCTGACCAGCTCTCGTTCGAGCTCGCTGCTCACGCTGCGTTCAAGAACGTTTGCGCCAAGGCAGGTCCCGTGCTCATGGAGCCTATCATGAAGGTGGAGGTTGTTACTCCTGAGGAGAACATGGGTGACGTGATCGGCGACCTCAACAAGCGTCGCGGTATGGTTCAGGGAATGGAAGAGGCTCGCAGCGGTGCACGCATCGTGAAGGCCATGGTTCCCCTGTCAGAGATGTTCGGTTATGTGACCGCTCTCCGTACCATCACCTCTGGTCGCGCTACAAGTTCTATGGAGTATGATCACCACGCTCCGCTGTCAGCTACGCTGCAGGAGCAGGTGCTCGCCGATCTGAAGCGATAACCAAAAAAGTTGTGGGAGGTGCTGCTTAGTGAACGACTCTTAAGCAGCATACCTCTTTCAATAATTCATAATCAAATCATTATTTACGAAAATTAAAATGAGTCAGAAAATTCGTATTAAGCTGAAGAGCTATGATCACCAGCTCGTTGACAAGTCTGCTGAGCAGATCGTCAAGGCTGTGAAGGCTACAGGCGCTATCGTGAGCGGTCCTATTCCATTGCCTACTCACAAGCGCATCTACACCGTGAACCGTTCAACCTTCGTTAACAAGAAGAGCCGCGAGCAGTTCCAGTTGTCTAACTACAAGCGTTTGATCGACATCTACTCGGCCACAGGCCAGACTGTTGACGCGCTGATGAAGCTTGAGCTTCCCTCAGGTGTAGAGGTGGAGATCAAGGTCTGATAACAGCCTTTGGGTTAAACCAAATACATTACGGAGCGATTCCTTAAAAGGGAGTCGCTCCGTTTTCGTATGTCAACTTGCGTTGTTGCCGCACACATTAGATGACACCTTATAATAATAGGAGGGTGGGGTGATCTGAGGGCTACCCCAACAAATATTATAAAAAAATGCGGAAATGCTTGTGGGAAAGAAGAAAATGTAGTAACTTTGCACCCGCAAAAGTGGGTATTGCGCTGGCTGTGGGCTATCAATACGCTGACAAAGAGCAACTTGACCTTCAGGTTAGAAGAAGTAAGAGGTTCTTTTTAAGTGTGTTGTGAGTTTGAGAAAGCGGGTATCACTTAAAAAGAATTCAAAATAACATTATATTATTATTTAATTTCTAAACTGAAATGCCAGGATTAATTGGAAGAAAAATCGGAATGACATCCGTTTTCAGTGCCGACGGTAAGAATGTACCGTGCACTGTTATCGAAGCAGGTCCTTGTGTTGTAACTCAGGTAAAGACCGTTGAGAAGGACGGTTACCAGGCCTATCAGTTGGCTTACGGCGAGATGAAGGAGAAGAATACCACTAAACCTATGCTCGGTGTATTCAAGAAGGCAGGTACAACACCAAAGAGACACTTGGCCGAGTTCAAGTTTGACGAGGAGTACAACCTCGGTGACACCATTACGGTTGAGATCTTCAACGACGCAAACTTCGTTGACGTTGTAGGTACCTCAAAGGGTAAAGGTTTCCAGGGTGTCGTTAAGCGTCACGGATTCGGTGGTGTAGGACAGTCTACTCACGGACAGGACGACCGCGCCCGCAAACCGGGATCTATCGGTGCTTGTTCTTACCCAGCAAAGGTATTCAAGGGAATGCGCATGGGCGGCCAGATGGGCGGCGACCGCGTTACAACCCAGAATCTCAAAGTGTTAAAGGTAATTCCGGAGCACAACCTCCTTCTCGTTAAGGGTTCTGTAGCCGGATGCAATGGTTCAACCGTATTAATCAAGAAATAATGGAAGTTAGCGTATTAAATATCAACGGTCAGGAGACCGGAAGAAAGGTTCAGTTGAACGACGCAATCTTCGGAATTGAGCCTAACGATCACGTTCTCTACCTCGACGTTAAGCAGTACCTCGCTAACCAGCGCCAGGGCACAGCTAAGTCAAAGGAGCGTAGCGAGGTTAGCGGTTCTACCCGTAAGCTTGGTCGCCAGAAGGGCGGCGGCGGTGCTCGCCGTGGTGATATCAACTCACCGGTGCTCGTAGGTGGTGGCCGCGTATTCGGTCCGAAGCCACGCAACTATAGCTTCAAGCTCAACAAGAAGGTGAAGGCTCTCGCTCGTAAGTCTGCTCTGTCTTACAAGGCTCAGGAGGCTGCTATCGTAGTAGTAGAAGACTTCGCAATGGAGGCTCCAAAGACTAAAGATTTCGTAAACATTACTAAAAATCTGAAAGTTGAGGGCAAAAAGCTCCTTCTTCTTTTGCCAGAAGTAAATAAAAACGTATATTTGTCAACTCGTAACTTGCAGCGTGCTGAAGTGATGACAGCAACAGCCCTCAATGCCTACAAGGTTTTGAACTCAGACGTGCTCGTAATCACTGAGAATTCGCTCAAGGCTATCGACTCAATCTTAACAAAATAATAGGAGGCAACAGACATGACATTCATCGTAAAACCGTTGGTTACCGAGAAGATGACCAAGATCACTGACAAGTCTTCTGTAGCCAAGACATATAAGGTTAAGGGTCAGGAGCGCACAAAGAAGGCCGAGACAAAGTATGGCTTCATCGTGCTTCCCGAGGCTAACAAGCTTGAGATTAAGAAGGAGATCGAGACACGTTACAACGTTACTGTACTCGACGTGAACACAATGGTATATGCTGGCAAGCGCCAGAGCCGTTACACACGCAAGGGTCTCGTTCGTGGACAGAAGA
>NZ_JAXVAE010000027.1:0-6990 GCF_037460745.1 Hallella sp.
GGGCTATGTGCTTGTTGGGCCTTCAGCCCACCCTGCCTAAATCCGAAACTTTAGTTATATGAGGTATGCCCCATAAGCTTTCGAGACTCTTTTCGGGGCCATGGGAGCAAAGCGGGCCATGAGACCGAACAACAGGGCGCTATGGGCCGAAAAGAGGGGGCACGGCCCCCAACAGCGCTGGGCGGTTATGAAGGGGGAATGTTTTTTCGAGGGGAAATGATGGGCGACTCGATTATTCTTTGTATATTTGCGAAAATCATTCTACCCAACCCACAACGGGCTGCGAACCAAGGCGTTGCTCAGGTGGGATGATTAATGAAACTTAAACCCACACAAGCTAAGGAGACGCTTGTTTTCACATTAACCAATACCGTAGGTCTATGGGATTATTCAATATTATTGGCTCGAAGACGGTGAAGACCCACGAGCAGCCGCAGAAGGCCGAGGAGCCTGTGGTGACCAAGGAGTATAAGTTCGACCCGACAATCGAACTGGAACGGCAGTTGGGCGAGCAGATCTACAACGCCCTGCAGGGCAGCATCGTGGAAGAGGTGCTGCGGCAGATACGCACCTCGAGCAGCGACGCGTATTGGCGGAGCAACATGGAGGGCCACAGCCTCAAGGTGGAGAAGGAGTTGCTCAGCGACTTCTACGACCTCTGCCATGAGGTGAAAGACAAGTTGGGCTACACGGGCAAGGTGGATTTCTACATCACCGGCGACTCGTCGGTCAACGCCTTCTCGGTGGCCTCGGAGGACGAGAACGAGCCCAACATCGTCAACATCAACTCGGGACTCTTCGACCTCATGACACGCGACGAACTGAAGTTTGTCATTGGCCACGAGCTGGGCCACCTCATCAACAAGGACACCCAGCTCACGCGCCTCATCCATTTTGTGTTCCCACCCGAGACGGCGGCGCCCGTAACGCTCCAGTACAAGATTCGCCTGCACGAGCAACTGGCCGAGCTGGTGGCCGACCGATATGGCTACATCGCCACCGAGGACCTCGGCGTGTGTGTGACGGCCTTCTTCAAGATGGCGTCGGGGCTCGACCTGGCCAAGATGAACGTGAGCATCGACGCCCTCATCGCCGACAACAACAAGCGACTATCCTATTTCCTCAACGACAAGGGCATGAGCCGCGCCTCCCACCCCGTCAACCCCATCCGCGTGCAGGCGCTGAACCTCTTCGCCACCGCCAAGTCGCAGGCTGAGCTGAAGAAGGGCATGGAAGAGCTCATCTCCATCCTCCTCAAGGTGGGCGACAGCGAGCAAGACGAGCACACGGCGCGTTTCATTGCCAGCGCCGGCATCATCGTGGCCTATGGCGACGACGGCATCAAGAAGGAGGAGATGGACCGCATCGTGGCGGAACTGGCGTCGCTGAAGATATTCCCGCGCAAGTTTCTCGACGAGATCATCAGCGGCGACGTGGTGAAGACGTTCAACGAGTCGGTGGAGAACCTCCTGAAGATCAACCCCGGCATGCGCGAGGGCATGCTGCGCTACATGATCGACATTGTGATGACCGACCAGGTGATCTCGAAGGAGGAAATCGAACTGCTCTACAACTTCGGCGAGAGCGTGGGGCTCAGCAAGATCGAGGTGGCCAACGCCATCGCCGAGGCCATACAGCAAAACTACATACCCAGTTTGGATTCAATCGTATAAAAGAGTATGAACTTAGAAATTCGTGACGCGAGAATTGACGACGTAGAGATTGTGGCGTGGACCGTGCTGACGGCGCTCGACATGGAAATCCACGACCTCGACAAGTTTATAAAGTCGTGCTCGGCCAACGACACCCTCTATTCGTGGAGAAACGCTGTAGTGGCAACGGTCGACAAACAAGCCGTGGGATGCCTCATCGGCTACGAGGGCAGTCGCTATCGGGAGCTGCGCGAACGGACGTGGCCACAGCTGTGGGACGACATGGACCCTGAGTATCTCATGAGTGTAGAGGACGAAACGGCCCCCGGCGAGTTTTACCTCGACTCCATGGCCATCCAGCCCGGCCACCGGGGCCTGAGCATCGGCAAGAAGCTCATGACCTATGCCATCGAGAAGGGCAAGGCGCTGGGCTGCAAGAACGCCACGCTCCTGGTAGACACCCACAAGCCACGCCTTGAGGCCTACTACCGCTCCCTTGGCTTCGAGGTGTTTGCCCAAATGGAATATTTCGGCCACATCTACAACAGGATGCGACTTCCGAATACGGAATGTTGAATGGAGCTCTCGAAGGGGGCGTTGAAGTCATAAGGAAGATGCGCCCCCTCTGCTGCTCACTTATCTCACGGCTTCGCACTCAGGGCGTCCGAAATGGCAATTTGCCAATTTTCTGCAAGATAGGAGGAGAGCACACATGAGGCCGTGGAAAACAGGACAAAAGCGAATGGTTAACTTTTTTAACCCACGTTGGTGTAACTATTGGAAATCACGGTCGTCATCAAAAATGAATTAAAGCACTTATGGTTATGAAGAAAACTTTATTAAAGACTCTCGCGTTTTTTACATTGCCATTACTAATAGCATGTTCTGATAGTGCAGTTATAAAGAAGGTTAGCCTTTCCCTCTTATTGTTATTGTCTTTGCTCGTGGTTGCATGCACTCGTGATGTGGTTTCCCCGATTGATGATGAGAACAGCAAGGAGACAGCGCTTTTCCGGGAGCAGTGTTGGAGTCTTGTTTGCGGCCGCTGGAGTCAGGAGGACTCTGCTGCGTTAGCGCATATAAAACAGCAATATTACTTCACACCTGACGGGAGCTTTGACGGACACATGCTGATCATGAAAAGGAATTCAGTGTCGGTAGACGGCAAGAAGGTGGTGACTGATTGGGAAAACGTAGTAGACAACGACGTTTATGGAAGGTGGAAGTTACTATATGACTCAAAGCTAAAGAAGCGAGTCATACACATGGACTACGCCAGTTACATGATATTCCAAAGCTATTTGTATTTTGAAAGTGTGAACGACAGCGTTCTTGAAGTGTCTTCCCCCCTGTCAGTTGACAGGATCATCAAGATGCGTCGCAACAACTAATACTACTCTTATTTGAGAGGGAAATGGCAAGCTCAATCATGGGTATTGCGATTTTCCCCTTTTTATTTTCTCCCGTCCCCCCCCAGCGAGACTTTCAAGTAGGAGAAGAAATGTCAAGTTGCTGATTTCGGTAAGATAGGAGGAAAGCACACATGAGGCCATGGGCAGCAGCCTACAGCGCTCCCCTGAAGGGCGCAGGCTGGCGGGGCCCTGGCAGGCGCATGCCTGTTTTTCGGCCTATTTCGGCAAATAGTGGGGGCAAAGCGGACTTCATGACGGAAATTATCCGTACCTTTGCAAACGGTTAGCGCCTCGCCCTGCCCTGGCAAGACGGGCCCGCGGGTTGCCTCCCATGAGCGCGGCTGCGTGCCGAGCCGTTTGGCGCTTGCCCCAATGCCAATACTAACACGCGGGCCACGGCTTGCGGAATATTGAAACTTGCATTATCTCTGCCATGGCGAGAAATCGTGCCTTGAAATGGAACGATTTCGTTAAGCCAGATGAGCAGAGCCGAGCTTGCTCGGACTATGCCATGGCGAGAAATCGTGCCTTGAAAAGGAACCTAATAATTAATGTTTAATATTTGCTCTGCCGACCGGCAGGGCGGTTAAAGAATCTTTTATGAAAAAACTGTGTTTTGCACTGGTGATGTTGTTGTCGTGCGTATGCTCATACGCCCAGACGATAACAACCTACAGTCTCAGCGAAGCCCCCATCACGAAGGAAGAGCTGCTCAAGGGCAACCTGAAGGTGGCGCTGCGCGTTTGGACCACGTCGAAAGACCTCTATCTGAGCAACGCCAACAACAGCAACGCCTTCGACGCCAATGGCTCTACGGTGTTTGCCGTGGAGGCCGTGAAGGGTGGCGTCAAGCTCAAGAACGTGAAGAGCAATGAGTATTTTGGTGGCGAGGGCGCCGCGCTGGCGCGTACGGCCGATGCCGCCAAGGCCAAGGTGTTCTCACCGGTGAAGATCGGCTCGAAGGTGGCCAACACCCACGCCGACGCCGACGAGACGCGCTCTTTCTGGATCACCTGCCAGGCCGGCGGCACCAAGTATCTCAACACCAACACCAGCAATAACGCTACCGTGCAGTATGCGGGCGGCAATGGCAACTGGTCGACCTTCTATATCTATAAGGTCAGCGAAGAGCAGATAGCCGTGCCCTACCCCACCTGCATCATCCCGGCGCCCCGAGGCGCTGAGCTCAATGGCGAGGGCCGCCTGGCGCTCTCGGCCATGGACCACATCAGCTTCACCACCGACCCCGCACTGGCCGAGGAGGCTTACGTGCTCAACATCACCGCCGACGGCATCAGCGTAGCCTCATCGAGCGAGAAGGGCAAGTTCTACGCCCTCCAATCGCTCGCCCAACTGACTGAGGGCAACGCCGAGGGCCTTCCCCTGGTGCGCATTGCCGACAAGCCTCGCTTCGGATACCGCGGCTTCATGCTCGACGTGAGCCGCCATTTCTTCTCTGTGGCTGAGGTGAAGAAGATGATCGACATCATGGCGCGCTACAAGATGAACGTGTTCCACTGGCACCTCACCGACGACCAGGGATGGCGCGCCGAGATCAAGCGCTACCCCAAGCTCACCACCGTGGGCGCCACACGCAGCGACAACTACGACACGCCCATCACCAAGATCGAGGAGAACGGACAGGTCTACTGGACGGGCAACGGCGCCAAGACGGGCAAGCCCTACGGTCCTTACTTCTACACCCAGGACGAGATGCGCGAGGTGGTGGCCTACGCCAAGGAGCGCCACATCGAGGTGCTGCCCGAGGTCGACATGCCCGGCCACTTTGTTGCCGCCATGGCCGCCTACCCCGAGTATAGCTGCAACCCCAGCCGCGCACCGCAGGTGTGGACGGGCGGTGGCATCAGCTCCGATGTGCTCAATGTGGCCAACCCACAGGCGGTGGAGTTTGCCAAGAATATCCTCGACGAGCTTTGCGACATCTTCCCTTATCCCTATATCCACGTGGGTGGCGACGAGTGCCCCACCACGCAGTGGGAGCACAACGACCTCTGCCAGCAGAAGTATAAGGAGCTCGGACTGACGAGCTATCGCCAGTTGCAGGCCCACTTCATCAAGGACCTGGCCGACTTTGTGGCCACGAAGAACAAGCACCTGGTGTGCTGGAACGAGGCCATCACCGCTGGCGGCGCCGACCTCGACCTCATGAAGCAGACGCAATCTACCATCATGAGCTGGAACCCCTGCCAGGAGGGTGTGGCAAAGGCCGTGAAGAAGCTCGGCCTGCCGGCCATCGTCACCGAGTATCACAAGGGCGACGGCGGCTACTACATCTGCCGCAAGCAGAGCAACGACTACGGTGAGCCTTCGGGCGCCGGCTACGGCAACGACGGCGTGGAAGGCTGCTACAACTATGTGCCTGTGCAGGGCATGTACACCCAGGAGCAGATGGAGCTCGTCAAGGGTGTGCAGGGCACGTTCTGGACCGAGCACGTGGGCACCAACGAATACTTGGAGTACCTGGCCCTGCCGCGCCTCATCTGTGTGGCCGAGGCTG
This sequence comes from Hallella sp., assembly GCF_037460745.1. NCBI lineage: Bacteria > Pseudomonadati > Bacteroidota > Bacteroidia > Bacteroidales > Prevotellaceae > Hallella > Hallella sp. Next base: position 5,583 of record NZ_JAXVAE010000027.1, read on the forward strand.
GATGGACACCGCAGGTGTTCAAAAACTGGGACAACTTCCGCACGCGCCTGGCCAACCAAACCCAATGGCTCGACGACCACGGCTATGTATACGCACGCCACTGGATGCCTGGCTATGTGCCCCGCACGCAGCCCAAGCCCGAGAACGAGAAGGTGGCAGCCACACCCGAGCTCAGCAGCCTGAAGAGCCCCAAGTGGTACCGCATCAAGTTTACCGCCGGCGGCACCTATCTGCAGATGAACGGCTCGAACCTGTCGACCAACGCCCTGTTCCAAAACGACAAGTCGCAGTATTACGCCATCATCCCCACCTCAACCAAGAAGCCCAGCCTCAGCAGCGTGAAGCTCTACAGCGCCAACGGCTACTGGGTAACCACCAAGGAGGGCACGGCCACCAACGGCCAGAGCGGCACCTTCGTATGCGGCACCGAGAGCGAGGCCAAGGCCCTCTACCTCAACCTGCAGAAGCACACGGCCGACACGCAGAAATGGGTCATCACCAAGATCGCCGACAAGACCACGGGCTTCAACACCTGGGGTGGCGACAACCCCGGCGCCAACATCGGCTTCTGGAACGTGAACAGCAATAGCGACAAGGTGGAGTTTACCACCGACGACTACAACGCGGGGGTCGACACCGCCATTGGCGTCATCAAGGCCGACGACGCGCACAATAACCTCACCGCCGCCGTCTACAATGCCCAGGGCATGCGCCTCAATGGCATGCAGCAGGGCCTCAACGTGGTGCTCTTTGCCGACGGCACAGCCCAGAAGGTGTTTATGAAGTAAGCAACCGCAAGTTTTTGCGCCCCATAGGGAAACTGAAGCCCCGATAACCACACGGCTATCGCTGCCCGAATTTCCCTACGGGGCGCAAATTGTTTTATGGCGCATACGTCTTTTGCCAAGCAGTAAGAATGACCCTTCCACACGCCACATTCAACATTCTCAACATCCCTCCCCCAAATCTACGCGGTTTTTCCCATCGCACCTCTGTTGGCGTCCAAATACGCCCTTCTCACGCATTTTTGTAACCATCTAACATTCAGCCACTTACCATTCGAAGGGCCTATTTCGCACGCCACACGCCTCATTCCACACCACCAAAAGCCATCTTTCGCACCTCGATCCCTGCCCTTTCGAGGCTCCTTCTCTTAGCTCTCGAGGCTCGAAAGCTAAGCTATCGCAACACGAAACATACCCAACGCCACAGTAGGCGCTCCCCATCGGTCATCCCAAACGCCCAAAACCGCCTTCCCCGCCCTCTATTTCGGCCAAAAATCCGACACAAGTTTTTTACCAAATTTTCTTACTCTCGGATGGGATTTGGAGTGACAAAGGATTCACGTAAGTGTTTACGCTCAGACGCGGTAACAACGAATTGAACGAATTAACTCTAAGTTTGCAGA
>NZ_JAXVAE010000028.1:0-7379 GCF_037460745.1 Hallella sp.
TCAAGCCTTATTTGAGGCTTGATACCCCGCCATGCCCTTTCGCTGAATAGTTACGATAACTGTAAAGCACTATCTTGCGACCGCGATAATCGGCAGCCTTAATCTCGCGTCCGTCCTGGTCGATGCCCAGGACCTCGGGAATCTTATCTCCTATAGTCATATAGCTTTTATTTTTCAAAATCGGTCATCAGGGTTTCGTACTAAATGACCAATTGGGGTTTATAGAAACAACTCGTTTTTCTTCCGCTCACGGCAGAGAGGCTCCAGATGGGACTCCAGCATGTGGAGGCGCTCACCTATGCCACGCGCCTGCACAGGACAAACCGCCACGCAACGCATGCATCCGATGCAAAGGTCCGAGTTGACCTCTTGAGGATGATCGGGCGCTATGGCTCCCACAGGACATTGGCTGGCGCACGTTCCGCACCCCGTGCAAAGGTCGTTGGCCGTGGGGAACGGTCCTGTGCACCCTTGCTTATAAGGGCGGTTGCCCGGCACCACCAATGGGTGTGAAGGCTCTTTCCGTTCCATAGCGTTGCGGATGGCTGCGCCAAAGGCCGCGAGCTCGTGGGCGTCGGCCTCGTCGGGCCGCCCCGCGCCATACATGCGGCAAATGCTATGCTCGGCAATAGCCGCCACAGCCGCAACCACCCGGAAGCCCATGGCGGTGGCCACATCGCGCATCTCCACCAGGGCGTCCTCGTAGGCTCGGTTGCCATAGACAGCCACCACCACGCAACGCGCTCCGTGGGTCTCCACACACCTCAGGCGCTCAACGGCCAAGGCGGGCACACGTCCCGCATACACGGGCATGCCCACCACCACAAGGTCGGAGGGCCCGACGGTGGGAACAGCCACTTCATCGGCGGGCACACAGAGTTCCGTGGCCGTGGCGATGGTTCCCAATCCCTCACAGAGGGCCTCACACACACGTAGGGTTCCACCTGTTGGACTGAACGTGATCTGACGTATTCTCATGTTTTGGATGTTTTGGGGTGAATCTGAATGATCGAATGGGGTTAAAACTTCTTGGTTCTCACATGGCAATAGGGTTCGCCACCCGTCTTTTCATAATAGCGCTGGTGGTAGGCCTCGCCTATGTAGAACGGTTCCTCGGGCAGCAACAGGGTGTTGACCTCATAGCCCTTGTGGCGCAACAGTTGCATCACGCGCTCGGCCGTCTGCCTTTGGGTCTCATCGCGATAGAATATGCAGCTGCGGTATTGGGCGCCCAAGTCGGGTCCCACGCCATCGGTCTGTGCGGGGTCGTGTATCTCGAAGAACAGTTTGCAGAGACTCTCATAGGACACCACCGCGGGATCGAATTCGACGATGACGGCCTCCACATGATGCGTCTTATGGTCGCGCACATCGGCATACGAGGGGAAGGGCTCCGTGCCTCCGGTGTAGCCCGCAAGGGTACCCACCACACCCTTCTGCTTCTGAAACTGGTGCTGGGTGCCCCAGAAGCATCCGCAAGCAAAGATGCCCACGGCAATATGGGGGTCGGTGGGAGGCTGGTAGAGGTCGACCTTCGAGCAAGCCTTGATGGCCTCCCTTACCTTGGCCAGCGCCTCGCCATACTTGGCCTGTTGGTCGGGATGGGCTTTCTCGCGCTCGTAATGCTGTTGCAAGTCGTTGTGCTCCACTTGCAGGGCGATGGGATTGCCCGAGTGGATGATGCGTCGCAGATGCTCCTCGCAACTCGTCCTCTCCTCATGGGTGAGCAGGCGGAGCGCGTTCACAACGCCCGTGGGGATACCCTCATGGAGCAGGTCGTCGAAGGTGTAATGGGAGCGTTCCACCACCTCGTGCAGGAATCCCGCCATTTTCTCCTCGTCGGTATGGCCCATCAATCCCACGGCAAGCGGATGGAGAATGGCTGGATACCCGTCGCGGTTGAGTTGTCCGGCATGGGCCGTTGTGGCTATGCGAAGTGCTATGTCGATCGTGTTCATCCCATCAACTTATTCATGGCGAAATATTTCCACAAGGGAGCGGCCATCAGGGCTTGGTGAAACTCGTCGTTCCTGAGCATGCGCGCCACCTCGTCTTGCTCCAGAAACACCATCTTGATGTCTTCCGTGCTCTCAAGGTGCTGGGTGGACACGCGCTCCACGCCAAGGGCCAGGTAGCAATGGCAATAGTTGTTGCAGGCTCCAGGGTTGGGACTGATGGTCATGAGCTTCGTCCATTGGCCCCCGCCATAACCTGTTTCCTCATACAGTTCGCGTTGGGCTGCCTCCAGCGGTGTTTCGCCCTTCTCCACGCATCCGGCCGGTATCTCGATGGCGGTGAGGTGCTGAGCGTGGCGATACTGACGTTCCATCAGGAACTTATTGTCTTTCGTGATGGCCACAACATTGCAGAAATCGGGATACTCCAACACGTAAAAATCGTTGATCTCGGCACCCGTAGGCAACTTCACGTGGTCGCGCCTGGCGGTAAGCCAAGGGCGCTTGAAGACATACTCGCTATCGAGCACCTCCCAGGCCATGGGGTCTTTGTCTTGTTTCGTATCCATCTTGCTCATTTACTATCAATCTTCTTTTACAATGGGATACAACTCGATAAACTCGCCATTGTGTGCCTTGCCATCGTTGATGAGCTCCGCAAACGACTTGCCCACGGTGTCGATGTCGTGGAAACCGGGGAGCGCCATGTTGCCGTTGAGGTCGGTAGTGGTGGGACCCGGGTGCACACTAAAGATCTCAACCGGGATATGCTTCTGCTCGAAATCGACGGCCATGACGCCCATCATGGCGTTTTGCGCGGCCTTACTGGCCACATAGGCCAACGGATGCCAATAGGGGCTCACCTCGCTTGGTACGGTGATGTTCACGATGCGGCCTTCGTTGGCCTTGATGACGGGCAGGAGGGCTTGGGTAATGGCAAGAGTGCCATAATAGTTTACATCTATCGTGGCCTTGATGTCGATCATCTGGGTGTCCCAACTGGTTACCGACATATCGCCGGGAATGCCCGCATTGTTGACGAGCAGACTCAGGGAAGGATATTTCTTGGCTATTTCGTTGGCCGCACGGCTGATGCTATCGGGGTCGTTGAGCTCGATGTTTACCCAGCCGAGCACATTCACGCCCGCCGCCTTCAGGTTGCTGATGGCAGCCGTTGCGCGTTGCGCGTTGCGCGCTCCTATGATTACGTCCCAACCGCTCAGGCCGAGGTGCTTGCTGATGCCAAAGCCAATGCCTTTGTTGGCTCCTGTTACGAAAACGATCTTATTCATTGCTGATAGGGTATTTAATATGCAAAGATAGTGCAAAGATAATCTTTTTCCTTGGTAACGCGTAACGTTTGGGGCTATATTTCCGAATAAACCAGTTGGCCGTCGATGCGCTCCGATTTCATCACATAAATGCGCTCCACGGGGATGGCCACTTGGGGCGCGGGAAGATGGGTTACGATGTGTGAGGGGCGCTGCACCAAGGAGATATGGGGCAAGAAGGGCGTCGCGCTATAGGCCACGCCATGGGCCGTGAGGCGCTCTCGCAACTGGTTGGCCAAGGCCGTGACCGCCTCGCCATCACTCACCCCACACCAGACAACACCGGCCTTCGTGGGAAACGTGCCCAACGGGCCTAAGGTCATGGTGAAGGGCTCAAAACGCACCTCGTTCACCGCCTGGCGTATCGTGGGCAGGTCGTAGCGCTCGCCAATGAAGGCAAGTGTCATGTGGAGGTTGCCCCACGCACAATAGTTGCCCTCAACGCCCTGCGCGCGGAGGGCGTTCTGCAAGGCCACGAGCGCCTTCTTTACCTCGTCGCCAAACCGTAAGGCTATGAATATGCGGGCCATGGTGGGATTTGTTTTTCACATGTGATGGTGACAAAGGTAATGGAAAACGCATACAACGCAAAACAAAAGAACATAATATTTTGGTGCCAACACAACGATTGATAGGGGAAAGTTGCATAAAGTCGGGGTAAAATGATTATCTTTGCCACAAAATTGTTTCGCATGCCGCCTATTTTGCATCTACCATTACTAACCGACCGCAAGTTGGGAACGTGCGAAGCCAAGTAACACCATCATTATTATGGCAACAGTAGACGACAAGAAAATTATCTTTTCAATGGTGGGAGTGTCGAAGATCATCCCACAAAACCACAAGCAGATCCTGAAGGACATCTACCTGTCTTTCTTCTATGGCGCAAAGATCGGAATCATCGGTCTGAACGGCGCAGGTAAGTCAACGCTGATGAAGATCATCGCCGGACTGGAGCAGCCCACCCAAGGCGAGGTGGTGTGGAGCCCGGGCTACACCGTGGGCTACCTGCCGCAGGACCCGCCCCTCAACGAGGCGAAGACGGTCAAAGAGAACGTCATGGAGGGTGTGCAGAAGGTGTACGACGCCCTCGCCGAGTATGAGGAGATCAACCAGAAGTTTGGCATGGAGGAATACTACTCAGACGCCGACAAGATGGACAAGTTGATGGCGCGACAGGCGGAGGTGCAAGACCTCATCGACGCTACCGACGCGTGGAACATGGACTCGAAGCTCGACCGCGCCATGGCCGCCCTTCGCTGCCCACAGGGCGACCTGCCCGTTACCAACCTCTCGGGTGGTGAGCGCCGACGCGTGGCCCTCTGCCGCCTGCTGCTGCAGAAGCCCGACGTGCTGCTGCTCGACGAGCCCACCAACCACCTCGACGCCGAGAGTATCGACTGGCTCGAGCAGCACCTCCAACAATATGAGGGCACGGTGATTGCCGTTACCCACGACCGCTACTTCCTCGACGATGTGAGCGAGTGGATCCTGGAGCTCGACCGTGGCGAGGGCATCCCCTGGCATGGCAACTACTCTTCGTGGCTCGACCAAAAGACCAAGCGCATGATGCAGGAGGAGAAGCAGGCTTCGAAGCGACGCAAGGCGCTGGAACGCGAGCTGGAATGGGCACACATGGCACCCAAGGCCCGACAGGCCAAGGGTAAGGCGCGTCTCAACGCCTACGAGAAGATGCTGGGCGAGGAGCAGAAAGACCGCGAAGAGAAGTTGGAGATCTTCATCCCCAATGGCCCACGTCTGGGCAACAAGGTTATCGAGGCGCAACACGTCAAGAAGGCTTTCGGCGACAAGGTGCTCTTCAGCGACCTCAACTTCATGCTGCCGCCTAACGGCATCGTGGGCGTGATAGGTCCCAACGGTGCGGGAAAGACCACGCTCTTTCGCATGATCATGGGATTGGAGCACACCGATGATGGAACGTTTGAGGTGGGTGAGACCGTGAAACTCGCCTACGTAGACCAGCAGCATAAGGACATCGACCCGGAGAAGTCGGTCTACGACATCATTTCGCAGGGCAACGAGACCATACGCATGGGTGGACGCGACGTGAACGCACGCGCCTACATCTCGCGCTTCAATTTCTCGGGCACCGACCAGAGCAAGCTCTGCGGCACGCTCTCGGGTGGTGAGCGCAACCGCTTGCAACTCGCCCTGGCGCTGAAGCAAGAGGGCAATGTGCTGTTGCTCGACGAGCCTACCAATGATATCGACGTGAACACGCTGCGCGCCCTGGAGGAGGGTCTGGAGAACTTTGCCGGATGTGCCGTAGTGATCAGTCACGACCGTTGGTTCCTCGACCGTATCTGCACACACATCCTGGCCTTCGAGGGCAACGGTGAGGTGTTCTACTTCGAGGGCAGCTACTCCGACTACGAGATCAACAAGGCGCGCCGACTCGGCAACGAGGAGATCAAGAAGGGCCGCTATCGCAAGTTGATGGAGGACTAAGTTATATTGTGGAATGTGGAATGTGGAATGTGGAATGTTGGGTGTTGAATGTGATTCATCTTCAATGCTCAACTTTCAACACTCCACATTGAACAAACACTCAACATTCAACACTCCACATTATTATCCCAAACATATATAAAACCCCTTTTACACCAGTAGGATAAAAATATACTATTTATAGAGGAATTCATAATTTTCGGGTTTAAGATTAACGGCAACAAACTTATACAATTTTTTCCAAACGCCCAATTAAAACCACAGAAATCGATCGCCCAAGGGCAATTTACTTCGCTTTCATGCGGAAGTTAGCACATTTATTTGTACCTTCGTGTTTAATATCTACACAACACATCTAAATTCAAGATCCAACAACCATGAAAAAGAACTTACGCACGGCTTCCCTCTGTGTGCACGGAGGCTACGAGGCTAAGAATGGCGAACCCATCGAACCGCCCATCATCCAGAGCACTACATTCAAATATGACAACTCTGAGGAGATGGCCATGCTCTTCGACCTCAAGAAGGAAGGCTATTTCTACACCCGACTGCAAAACCCCACCAACGACGTGGTGGCGAAGAAGATAGCGCAGCTCGAAGGGGGCGTGGGGGCCGTGCTGACCAGCAGCGGACAGGCCGCCAACTTCTATGCCGTGTTCAACATCTGCGAGGCCGGCGACCATGTGGTAACGAGCAACGAGATCTATGGAGGCACATTCAACCTCTTCGGCGTAACGCTCAAGAAGTTGGGCATAGACTGCACATTCGTCGACCCCAACGACTCGGAGGAGACCATACAGAAGGCGTTCCGACCCAACACCAAGGTGCTCTTCGGAGAGACCATCAGCAACCCCGGATGCGCCGTGCTCGACATAGAGAAGTTTGCGCGTATAGCGCATAACAACGGCGTGCCGCTCATCGTAGACAACACTTTCGCCACACCCATCAACTGCCGCCCCTTCGAGTGGGGCGCCGACATCGTGACCCACAGCACCACCAAGTATCTCGACGGTACGGCCAGCCAAGTGGGAGGATGCGTGGTGGACAGCGGACGCTTCGACTGGCTCGCCCACGCAGAGAAGTTCCCCGGACTGTGCACTCCAGATGAGAGCTACCACGGACTCACCTACGCCAAGAAGTTTGGAGCCATGGGCTACATCACCAAGCTCGTGGCGCAGCTCATGCGCGATCTCGGGTCTATTCCCGCACCCATGAACTCGTTCATCCTCAACCTCGGATTGCAGTCGCTACACCTACGCATGAGGCAGCATTGCGCCAACGCACAACAGGTGGCCGAGGCGCTACAGGCCGACGAGCGTGTGGCATGGGTGCACTATAGCGGACTGCCCGGCGACGCCTACCACCAGTTGGCCGAGAAATACCTGCCCAATGGATCGTGTGGCGTCATTGCCTTCGGACTGAAAGGCGATCGCGACACCGCCATCCGATTCATGGACTCGCTACAGATGATCAACATCGTTACCCATGTGGCCGACGCACGCACCTGTGTGCTCCACCCCGCAAGCCACACCCACCGACAACTCACCGACGAACAACTGCGACAGGCTGGCGTGGCACCCGATCTCATACGCCTCTCGGTGGGCATTGAGGACGTAGACGACAT
>NZ_JAXVAE010000029.1:0-7592 GCF_037460745.1 Hallella sp.
AATATTGTTTATCAATCAGTTATAAAATACGTATTTTTTGAGTGACGAAGTCAGGGGTTAATATATGAAAAATCCCAAGACATCGCAATGAATGTCTTGGGATTTTTGTTGGTACCACGTGTCGGTTTACTTGGTTTCGATCTCTTCCTTCATGTCGACAAACTGTTTTTTGTCGTCGTAGAACTCATATTGCAGGAAAGCGAGTTTCTGTGATGGAATGATGTGAACGCCTAAACCATACTTAAGTTGCCACTTCCGCTTGAGGCTTACCACCCCTTGGTTGATGTAAGCGGCAACGTATGGGTGAACGTGGAGATAGAATCTCTTGATGCCAATCTTGTTGACTAGTTGGTCAATTTTTCTTTCGAGTTGGTCGGTGAACAAGATGCTCGACTTGATTTTGCCTGTTCCGTTGCACGATGGGCAGGTCTCTTCGACGTTTACGTCCATGGCTGGCCTTACACGCTGTCGGGTAATCTGCATGAGTCCAAACTTGCTTAGGGGCAATATGTTATGTCGCGCCCTGTCTTTCTGCATGTCTTTGCACATGCGCTCATACAGCATCTGTCGATCTTCCGCCAGGTTCATGTCGATGAAGTCGACCACGATAATTCCTCCCATGTCTCGTAGTCGCAACTGGCGTGCCAATTCGTCGGCCGCTCCCAGGTTTGTTTCCAGGGCGGTGGCTTCTTGGCCATTCTCGTTTCTTGAGCGGTTTCCGCTGTTCACATCCACAACGTGCATGGCTTCGGTGTGCTCTATGATGAGATAGGCACCATGAGCATAGTTCACGGTTTTTCCGAAGCTTGCCTTAATTTGTTTAGTGACGTTGAAGTTGTCGAAGATAGGCACTTTTCCGGTATACTTCTTAACGATACCTGCCTTTTCAGGGGCTATGAGTGCCACGTAGTCTTTGACATCCTTGCACACTTCCTCATCGTCTACGTAAATATTCTCGTAGCTTGGATTGAAGAGGTCTCGCAACAGCGCTACTGCTCTTCCTGTTTCTTCGTAGACGAGTTGTGGGCGTTGCTGTGTTTTCTGAACCTTGACGATAGCGTCCTCCCAGCGCTTGGTCAGTATTTTCAGTTCCGCGTCCAGCTCTGCCACACGTTTGCCCTCTGCCACGGTGCGTACGATGACGCCGCAGTTTTTGGGCTTGATGCTGTGGATGAGTTGCTTGAGTCTCGCTCTTTCTTCGCCGCTCTTGATCTTTGAGGACACCGACACCTTGTCTCCAAAAGGAATGAGGACCAGGTATCGTCCCGCAAAGCTCAGTTCTGCCGTCAGTCGGGGTCCTTTGGTTGATATGGGCTCCTTGACGATCTGCACCAGCACCTCTTGTCCTACGGTGAGCGTTTGCTGAACGCTTCCGTCCTTCTTCAGGTCGGGTTGGTGCGAAGCCTTTGCAAAGGGGAACAGCTTTTTGCGGTCGCTTTGCACTTGCTTCAGATACTTGGCGTACGAATTGAATTGACTTCCTAAATCAAGATAATGCAAGAAGGCGTCGCGCTCATAGCCAACATCCACGAAGCAGGCGTTGAGGCCCGGCATGAGCTTCTTAACCTTGGCAATGTAGATGTTTCCCACAGAGAAATTGGCCGAACGTGTTTCGTTTTGGTATTCCACGAGCCGCTTGTCCTCAAGCAGGGCGATGGATATTTCCTGTGGTTTGACGTTGATTATTACTTCGCTTGTCATCTCTTGATAACTCTTTAATGATAAAAAAGGGACCCACCGTAACGGCACGTCCCTTTCATAGAACAGTCAGCAGGGCTTATTTGCTCTTATGACGGTTCTTACGTAATCTCTTCTTACGCTTATGCGTAGCCATCTTGTGGCCTTTCTTCTTTTTTCCGTTTGGCATAGCTGTTAATGTTTAAAATGTTTGTTATGTTATTGATTTTTTGTTCCTTAAGGCGTGTTTATTCACCTTTCATCTCATCGACGAACGCCTTGGCCGGCTTGAAGCTTGGCAGGTCGTGTGCAGCGATGGTGATGGTGGCGCACTTACCGATGTCGCGAGCAGTTTTCGGTGCGCGATGCTTGATGATGAAACTGCCGAATCCGCGAAGGTACACATTCTCTTTCTTCTCGAGCATGCTTCTCTTCACAGTCAGCATGAAACTCTCCACGACGGCTGACACGTCCTTGCGTTGCAAGCCGGTCATGTCGGTAATCTCGTTGATGATCTCTGCTTTTGTCATATACTGAAACAGTCTTTTCTTATTATTGTTTCCCTTATTTACTTATCATTTACTTTCGGACTGCAAATATACGAGTTTTTCGTGGGATGGAGAAAAGATTTGTATTTTTTTTCTTAGAAATTGATAATTTTCTTGTTGGAAGTGTCTAATTTTCAACTTCTTATCCCCACTTTCAGTCAGAATGTCGGTGGTGATGGGGAGGAAAGCACTTTGGATTTGTAAGGATAATTGCCTCGGGTTTTGAATTTGGCATGAAGGTGCTTGCTCGTTTTAAAGCCGAGCGTGTCCCGTGTTGTTAGGGGCATGTGGGGGGCGCTACAGGTCAATGGCCCAGTTGACCAAAAACTCGCGAGGACGCAGGTGGGTGGCTATATTGGTCTCGATGGTGTTTCCCAGCACGTGCTGCTCCAGCTTGGAGGAGCCAATGATGTTGTTAGTCGAGAATGTAAGTTCCCATCGCTTTGCCTTATAGCTCATGGCGAGGTCGAGAAAAAAAACTGGTTCCGATACCTTCGCTGTTGGTGTGGAAGAGTTGGTTCTTGACGCTCAGCATCCAGCCGTTGGCAGGGAAGACGTGAATGTTGAGACGGTGTTCCCAATCGTTGGTGCTGCCTGAAGAGAGCTGTGGAGCGGTCTGGTTCTTCTGCTGATTGAAGCTCACGCTTGACCGGCCTTCGACAGAGAGAAGCCTGGTTGGGCGTAAAGAAAAATTAAGCGCTACGGACGTTACCGTCATCCGCGCATCGTTCACCTTTCCTGTCACGAGCATGCAGTAGTCGGTCGTGGTGAATGAAGCCCCAAGGCCGAGGAGCGTCTTGGCCCATCCGAAGGTCTTACTGATGTGTCCAGACAAGCCTGTGGTCTCGGTGGCTCGCTTCTTGTCCGTGGCGACGATGGTGAATACTCGGTCGTTCAGGGCGTTTTCATACAAGATGTTGCCCGATGTCCGGGCGTACATTGGGCTTACATTGAGCCCCCCCCAACGGGGTTGGCGTATTTGTAGGTGGCTGTGGCGCGAAGGTCATGCGTCACAGCCGTCTTGCCCTGGTTTATCTTCTGCGTACGATATGTTGTGAAGATCGGCGTGTCGTAGATCGACTTGCCCGTCAGGGACGAGTTCGTATAGCCCACATCTGCGGAGAAACTGGAGAGGGCAGAGACCTTCCAGTTCCATTGGATGGAAGGGTCCACCCACAGGTGGCCAGTCCTCGACTGGCGATAAGCTTGGTGTGCATAGCTTATTCTTGTCTTGACCACCACTTGTTGCTTGCTAAAGGCAAACGACATTGAGGGTGTCCAGTAGACGCGGAACAGCTGGTAGGTGTTTTCTTGCTCAGCCTCTTCGCCCATGGCCACGGCGATGGCCTGGCGGTCGTAGTTGACGCCCAACTCGTTGTTGAGATAGTGGCGTCCCATCTTCAACTTGTAAAGGAGGGCGTTTTGGGTGGAGAAGAAGCTGAGATTGAGCCGTTCGGTCTATTTGTTGATGGTAAGCAGTTGACCAGGTAGGTAATGGTATGACCAATAACTTTCCACATGATATACGTTGTTATTGGCAGCGGTGTGCGAAAGTTGGAAATCCTCGGTAAGACTACGTTTGTTTGGCTTTACCATCATGGCCGTGTTTCGTCCGTCGCAGGTCATCCGTCCCTTGCTCTTGTTGAAGTCGAGATACCCCTTGAGGTTGTTTTGGATGAAGCTCTTCGAACCGTTGTATTGATAGTTGGCTTCCGCCTTCCATTCGCTCCTGGTGTTGTTCACGTCCTCATCTTCTACGATCACGGGCATGTCGGCGAGGGTGAGGTAGGTGGAAGATGTGCGGTTCTGCATGTCAGTCTGGTCTATGAGTCCGTTCACTTGCAGGCGCAGTTCGTCGTCATGTCCCGTCTTCCACAACCAGTTGCCAGCCACCAGGTGACTATGGTTGAAGGTGTATCGGTCCTCGTCCAAGTTGGGCGCATTCTGCGACATCATGGAGAGAAGGCCCGCCTCCGCGTCCGTTCTTCCTTTGAGCAATGCTGCCAAGTCGAGCACCTCATCGCCGAGTTGCTTGCCTGTGTCGTTGTTCTTGTACATCATCAACGCTTGGCGTTTCTTGTCGAATCGCATGCCCATCAGTCGGTTGTCGTAGAGGATGTCCTTACCATAGCCCAGTCCGATGTTGGCCGAGCTTGTCCAGACGGCCTTGGCGTCGTCCTTTAGCACAAGATTGAGGGCAGCCTGGTCGCTGAAAGAGACTCCCCGCAACGACTTCACGGGTTGGTGGTTTTCGAGCACTTGCACACTCTTCACCTTGTCGGCCGAGATGTTTGGGTTGGCCATTCCATATTGGGTTCCCATGAGGTCGATACCCTCTATATAGAACTTGTTGATGGTTTTGCCTTGGTATTCAATCTTTCCGTCGGCTTTCACCTCCAGTCCTAGCATCTTCGCAATCACGTCTGCTATGCAGCGGTCTTGCGCTTGCTTAAACCCTGCCACGCTATAGGTGAGTGTGTCGCCTGTGCTTTGTATGCGTTGCGCCTTGACCTTCACTTCTTTCAGGAGAGAACAGCCCTCCTTGAGCGTGATGGTAATGCCGTCCTTCAATGATGAGCGTGTAAAGGATTTTCTCTGATAGCCCACATGGTTGACGTCGATCGTATCCGCGTCCTTGCCATTGGGAATAACCAATCTGTAAGTTCCCTCCCCATTGGCAATGCTATAGGCGACGACATGACGATTCTTGTCCAACGCCATAATCGTTGCGTTAGACACGGGTGCGCCCTTTTCGCTGATGATCTTGCCCGTGAAGGTCTGGGCGAAAATGGGGACATGCAAGAAGAGCGTTAGCAGAAGGACACAATACCTCATTCTTTGTCTAAGAAGTTTTTCTTGGGCAACACCTGGTCCGAAATGTCATTGCCCTTGTCGTCTGTGATTTCGGTTGCGCTTGCATCTTCGTCATAGCCTCCTTGGCTCAACACGCGATCGACGATTTGCTTTTGGCTTAGGCCATTGGTCTCCGTCCGCATCTTCAGGTAGCGTTTGCGCGTGCATTTCTGTGCGTCCTTGTCCATGAACAGGGAGACGGTCTTGTTGCCTGACGCCTTTTCTATTCCTGCCAACATGAAATGGAAACATCCCTCGTTGTCGGCGGCGTCGAGAATCAGGCCAGGCAGGCCGCGAAGCAGGTAAGGGCCATAGTTGAGTGGCAGTTCGATAGCGTACCAGACGGTCCATGTCCTGCCGTAAAGCGTGCCTTGGGCCTGCCGACATTCATAGCCGCTAATGGTCTTCGAGCTGTCTGCCAACTGCCAGGCAATTTCGGGCAATGGCTCCTCATATTTCAACTTGGAGTTGAGTATGCTATTAAAATAGGTGTATTTGTCCTTCTGGGGACTTCCCAAGAGTACTTGCAGACTGTTCTTAGTGGGATATTTCTTGTTAAGTGCATCCATTTGTTCCAACGCTCTGATAGGGTCTCCATTAACATGGAGCTTGGCCAGATCTTCGTTGAAGCCACGCTCGTTGTCATTATAAAATACTGCGGTCGTCTTGCCAATGTCGAGGCTCCATCTGTAAAGTTTGGCGGCACCAGCTGCGCTCTTGGCTTCACAGTCGTAGGTGACGTGATACAGGGCGGGCTCTTGGGCCAGGGTGTTGATGGTCATGAGGAGGGTCATAATAATGAGTAGGTTCTTTTTCATCAATTTGCTTATTTTTAAGTTTGTTTATCTACTCTATAAGCTTTTCGACATCTGCTCCTTTTTTATTCACGATCGTGAACAATACTGCTCGGTCAGTTATCCCAGTCACCTTGGATTGTTGTGTGCAAAATTAAGAAAAAATCAAAGTTCTGCAAAACCAAAGTGTGTTTTTTAGAGTGATTATAAAGAGCGTCTTTTGGCAAAATTGGGCGTAAAAGTGAATGAAGCTTTGGTCTTTGTATCAAGCTATAACTTGTTCTTTCCTGTATATGTTTAAATGGTTCAAAAAAAATCACATCCTTTCTATCTATAAGGGATAAAATGTTTGTAACTTTACAGTCTAAAATAGATTCAACTAAGAAACAGGATTTTTCAAACATAGAAAACAAAAGCAGATGAATGGTAGAAAACACTTATGCATAGCGTTGTTCTTAAGCGTTATCGTGGCGGCTTGCACGCCCGTGTCGAAGAAGGCCTTGCGGGCCTATGCCGAGACGAAGGAGGATGTGAGCGTGGTGGCCGACACCCCAACGGCACAACAAGACGAGCCGTCGGGTAGGGGCGATGACGACACGCAAGCCGACGGCGAAGGTGGTGAGGGCTATGAGTTGCCGGCGTTCCGAACAAGTTCGGATGAGATTATATTGAAGCGGAAGGGCTACACGGCCTCCTATAACCCCACGACCAAGATACCCAACTGGGTGGCGTGGCATCTGACGGCCGAGCATGTGGATGGCTATGCCAAGCGCAAGGGCATACCTTTCCATGAGGACGAGGATGTGCCTGAGCCGCGTGTCGACACCTACGACTATATGCGCTCTGGCTACGACCGTGGCCACATGTGCCCGGCGGGCGACAACAAGTGGGACGCGGAGGCCATGGAGCAGTCGTTCCTCATGACCAACATCTGTCCGCAAGACCATGTGCTGAACATTGGCGACTGGAACAACCTGGAGGCGCAATGCCGCCAATGGGCGGAGCAGTATGGCAGCATTTACGTGGTGTGCGGACCTGTCCTTTACAATAAGAGGCACAAGACCATTGGCAAGAACAAGGTGGTGGTGCCCGAGGCTTTCTTCAAGGTGATACTGCGCATGGGCCGCACGCCGCAAGCCATCGGCTTTGTTTATCGCAACAACGACAAGCGCCATCCGTGGGGCGATTACGTGAATAGTGTGGACGAGGTGGAGCGCATCACGGGGTTCGACTTCTTTGCTTCGTTGCCCGATAGTGTGGAGCGGCAGGTGGAGCGGCAGGTGAATGTGGATATGTGGCCCATACAGGCGTTGCATTGACCTCCATTGGCCTTTGCTCGGCTTTGGCTTCCCCTTTTGGCCGCCGAACTAAGCCTTCACGCCGAATGTTGATTTTTGGGCATGGCCTTGTTGGGGAGGCCGTAGGCGGTGGGCGCCTGACGAATGTGACATGTGGAACCACCTTATTGTAACATGTAACATGTAACAATGTAACGTTTTCGTTGAGCCAGTTGGACGGGAATTTACGTTTGAGTTGTGTGTTCTGCCCCAAATGCCAGACGAAAGCAAAAGAGTGGTTCCTTCCCCATTGCCGAAGGAAAAGAAAAAACAGGTGACCTTGCCTATGATGCGAGGTCACCTGTTTTTATGGTTCTGTTCCCATTTTAGGGGGTGTGCATTCTATGTTTCTACGCAAGAAAAACTTGAAGTTTTTTTGCTGT
>NZ_JAXVAE010000030.1:0-7946 GCF_037460745.1 Hallella sp.
CACTTTATTTGATGAATTTTAATAACTATGCGATTTTATCGCATCAGTACTAATTACAGATTTCTTGATAAGCTTACCTATCACAGCAATTATTATATTTGCTATCAAGTTGGTGTACAAGAGGGCGGGAATATCTGCAACTCCTATGGGCTGTCTCATAGGGCGTCTGATAATGTTTTGGTTTGTACTTTGTGCTATTGGAGGCTGTTCCGAAAGGAAACGAATTCAATCAGAATCACATCTTGCTCACATAAAACTTGTAACTACAGGTGCAATTGTTAAGATACCAAAGTCGGAACTGGTTGGAGCAGACACCATGTATCGTGAGAAAAAATGTCTATAAGAATGACACAGGAAGAGATTTGGTTGAGTATATGGTCAAATATACGACAAACGGCCAAGATGCGGATCATAAGACAATAGGGTTGCTAATTCTCCCAACCAATACTTCTATTGGTATGATGACGATAAAGACTACCATATGTTTACACTGCCCCCATCATCTACAACGATCGTCACTAGAAGCAGATATGGGAGAAGTCACCAGTTAGATTTTACTTATCTACATTTTCTCGACTATGCCGAGAATGTTCCCGGTTATGTCGTCATACCCAACAAATAGATCAGATTATGTATTGTAAGCATTGCGGAAAACAAATTGCAGATGATTCTTCGTTCTGTCAGTACTGCGGAGAAAAAGTTATAGATGAATTATTATTGTCTGAAAATAGTACTATCCTACCTGCTAATAACAAAAACATTTCAGAAGAAGGTACTTCCGAAGTAATCATAGTTACCAAAGAAGTAAATCCTATACAGGTTGAGTTTTCCAAGAAAGGTAAAGATTATAGTTCTACCATAGTCAATGAGATTGTCGGAAACTTAAAGATGATAGGTATTGCATTAGTTATATCTCTTGCTTACATGATAGGGTTCGAACTTATTCATTTAAAGGATGCAAAGCCATTAGATGAAAATAGTTATTGGGGAGAAAGTTGCTATGACCCAACAACGATGAGTTCTAACCGAATGTTTCACTGGTGGCAACACTACGCAAAAAGAGTCTGTATGGCTCCGAGTTTCAAAAGCAAAGGGAAGAATGTCCATGGCTTCTCATCGGATTTCAAGACATTTGCTTTTGTACATAGCATTGAGCCCATAAATGCAATTGATTATTCTTTAATCATGGGGATGAATGATAAGGAAGCGTTATCATATGCCAATAGAGAAGCGAAGGAGAAACAATTGCCACAATCTATATTAAAGCAATATGAAGAGGAAGCAAAAAAAGATGCAGAACAGGACAGACAATCTTTCAATGATGAAATTTCAAGTATCCGAAAGTATGCCTTTGAGAAAGATTTAAAGAAAAATGCGACCTATGCATCTATTATTAGTTTGCTTGTAATGATATTAGGCAGATACTTTGCAAAAAGCGTTAAATGGGTAAATGTAAATAAAACAAAATAAGTGTTGACATGGTAAGACATTTTTTATCATTCACCTGACTTCGTCACTCAAAAATGTCCATTTTGTAATTGATTGATAAACAACATTTTGTATCTTTGTATACCCTAATTTGGGGGTACGCAAAAGGTCTTTTAACTATGTTCGTCAAAAGAAAGAAGAATCGGTCTGGAACAACAAGTGTTGTTGTTGCAGAGAAAACAAAGGGCATTTACAAAGAGTTGATTACTATTGGTGTGGCCAAAGATTCAAACGAAATAGACAGTCTCGTAAATGCAGGTCATGAATGGATTTCCAAGGTAGAATCCCGGCGGCATCCACAACTCGATTTGTATGGTGAGGAGCGTGAAGCGTGTGACCGTGAGCGTGAAGAAGTCCGCCGTGTTCTGTCCAATGTCAGCAACATCCTTCTCAACGGATGCGACTTGATATTGGACCGCACGTTTGACCGGATTGGTTTCAATCGTATTGACGATGATGTGTTCCGCAAGCTTGTAAAGGCCCGTTTGGCATATCCAACGAGCAAGGCTGCTACGGTGGAATATCTGAAAAACCACTTTGACGAAGAATTTTGGGTGACACAGTGACGAAGTCAGGAGCGACGATCCCTTGAGGTGTTCTCTTTTGTTGGCGTTGCCCCACGCGCAGCAAAAAAACCGAGGGAGCAATTCTCCCGCCGACAGCAGTCGGTTGAGTGGGGTTGCTCCCTCGGGCTTAAAGGGTTTAAAGGGTGTGTGGGGTGTGCTGACGTGGTGTGTTATCGCTTGATGGCGATGACGTGGTCGGGCGTGGTCGGGTTGGCGGGCACGTCGATGGTGAGCTGCTTGTTCTTGTAGGTGTAGGCCACCTTTGCGCCGCTGGGGAAATGGGTGACGGCCTTGGGCTTCTTGGCCATGGGGATGGTGATGGCTGCAGGCATCTTCGTGGTGTCGGCGGGACAGATGTGGGCGTAGATAGTGCCGTTCTTCTCGGTTGTGGCTCCCCACTCGCACGGCTTCACGGGTCCGGCCTGGCTGCCATAGAGCGTGGTGCCGTAGGTGCTCATCCATTCGCCCAGATGTTTGAGTCGGTCGAGTGCCAAGGCGGGCAGTTGTCCGTTGGGTTGCGGGCCGATGTTGAGCAGCAGGTTGGCGCCCTTGCCCGAGGTGTTGACGAGCAGGCGTATGATTTCGTTAGTCGACTTGTAGTTTTGGTCGACCACTTTGTACCCCCACATGCCGTTCATGGTTTCGCAAGTCTCCAGTGGCAGCGGACTGACCTGTGCTGCCTTGTCGACGAATCCCGCCTTGTTTTCTCCGGGCAGGTCGCGCTCGAAGAGCTGTATGTCCTCGCCCTCGTTGGGCTCCATGTGGTGGTTGTTTCCGATGAGGCACGCGGGCTGTAGCTTATGGATGAGCGCATACTGCTCGTCGAGCTGCCAGTTGAAGGGCGTGGCGTCTTGGTCGTGGTCCCACCATCCGTCGAACCAGATGGCGCCCACCTTGCCGTAGCGTGTGAGCAGTTCGGTGAGCTGGGCGTTCATAAACTGGAAGTAGTGGGGCCAGTTGCCCTTGCTGGCGTCCTTTCCGCAGTTGTGCCCTGTGCGCCCCATTGGATAATCGTCGCGCATCCAGTCGATGTGGCTATAATAGAGATGCAATCGTATGCCTTCCTCGTGGCATGCGTCGGCCAGCTCCTTCACGATGTCGCGCTTGAAGGGTGTCGCCTTCACGATGTTGTAGTCGCTTTGCTGCGTGTCCCACATGGAGAATCCGTCGTGGTGGCGTGTGGTGAAGCAGATGTATTTGGCTCCTGCGGCCTTGATGGCGCGCACCCATTGGCGTGCGTCGAAGCGGTGTGGGTAGAAGGCGTCGGCGGCCTTGGCATACTCCATGCGGTCGGGCACGGCGTTTTGCAGGTACCACTCGCCCTGTGCAAACATGCTGTAGATGCCCCAATGCAGGAAGATGCCCAACTTGGCGTTACGGAAATCCTCGCGTTCGGCAAGGTTTTCCTGGGTGGGAACGTACCCTTGCGCCATGACCGTGAGGGCGATCAAGGCCAGAGCAATGGTGGTTAATGTTTTTCTCATACGTGGGTAATTAGTTGATTTTGACATCAAAGCTACGAAGAAAAGCGCAAACCTGCAAACTTATTCTGGGTATTTTGTTACCTTTGCAAAAGATATGTACCGTTTGCACTATCCCTAACAACCTAAAACCACGAATGATGAGACGACTATTCCTTTCCCTCCTTGCCTTTGGTGCCACCCTGTTGGGCTACGCCCATACCTCCCAATCGTCCCAATCGTCCCAGGCGCGCCCGTTGGCGTGGCGTGGCGTGATGATCGATGTGAGCCGCCATTTTCTGCCCATCGACGAGTTGTATCGCCAGGTCGACGTGATGAGCCATTACGGCCTCAACATCCTGCATCTCCACCTCACCGACGCTGCTGGATGGCGCATGGAGATCAAAGCCTACCCGCGACTGACCGAGGTGGGTGCGTGGCGCACCCGTCTGGTGTGGAAAGACTGGTGGAACACGCCTCCGCATGCCGATGGGCAGGACGTGGGCTACGTGCGCGCCTATAGCGACAGCCAGAACGGTTTTGGCGGCTACTACACCCAGCAGCAGCTCAGGCAGCTGGTGGCTTACGCGCAAGACAAGGGCGTGACGATCGTGCCCGAGATAGAGTTTCCCGGCCATAGCGAGGAAGTGTGCGCCGCTTATCCCGAGGTGGCCTTCAACCATGCCGAGATGGACCTTGCGAACAACGCCACCTACCAATTTATGCAGACCATCCTGAGAGAGGTGGCCGATGTGTTCCCATCACCTTATATACATTGTGGAGGCGACGAGACCGCCACGCAGAAAGAACTCTACCACCAAGGCATACGACGCCTGAACGCCATCGTGCGCAGTTTGGGGCGCAAGATGGTGGTGTGGGATGAGGCCCTTACCGACACGGAGGCCGACAGCACCCTCGTCATCATGGTGTGGCGCAACGCCGAACTGGGCGAGAAGGCGCTGGCCTTGGGCCATGAGGTGGTGATGTGCCCCAGCGCATGGTGCTACCTCGACAGCTACCAAGATGCACCCCAAACGCAACCCGAGGCCATGGGCGGCTACCGCCCGCTCAGTCATGTGTGGGAGGTGGGACAGCTCATCGCTCCCATGCGCCACCGCCTGTTGGGCGTGCAGGTGTGCCTTTTCACCGAATATGTGCCCACGCCCCAGTTGCTCCAGTACCAGTTGTGGCCGCGCGCCCTTGCTGTGAGCGAGGTGGGCATGGGGCGCACACGCTCGTATGAGGCGTTTCGCAAATGGGCGACGCATGTGAGCGATAGCTTGCGGCGCGCTGGCTTCAACGCCTTTGACCTCAGAAGGGAGATAGGGCAGCGCCCCGAGTATGGCCGCAGGGTGAGGCACAAGGCCTTGGGAGCCAAGGTGCGGATGAACGGCCGTTGCCATTACAGCAGCGCCTATGCGGCAGGCGGCGACGATGCCTTGACCGACGGGCGGCAAGGGTCGTGGAACAACAACGACGGGCGATGGCAAGGCTACTGCTGCGACCTCGACATCACCATCGACCTCGGCGCCGAGCGCACCCTCCACGAGGTGAGCATACCCTTCCTGCAAATTACCGGACCTGAGATATTCCTCCCACAGCAAGTAACCGTCAATGGCGAGCCCTGCAGCGCCCAGCCCCACGATCTGCCCTACGCCATCTGCACCTATACCCTTCGCCGAAAGCTAACCACGCGCTACCTGCATATCCAAGCCCAGCGCTCCCCGCGCCAAGGATGGCTCTTTGTAGATGAGGTGGTGGCCAAATAGCGGGCGTAACTATTTTTTTTGAAGACAATGAGAAGAGAGAGAATACTGATTGCGGCGTGCCTCTTGGCGAGCGCCACGGCCTTACATGCGCAGCAGTTGATGATCAACGAGATACAAGTGGCCAACATCGACCAGTGGATCGACCCATCGTACAACTATGGAGGATGGGTGGAACTGTATAACCCCTCGGCCGAAGACATCGGGTTGGCGGGGTACGTGCTGAGCCATACCGACGCCGACGGCCTTAGGACCACCCACACCCTTACTTACGAGCATGGCGTGGTGCCCGCTCGGGGGTTCAGAGTGGTGTGGTTCGACCACAACAGCAAGGACGGCTATTATGGTCCGTACGCCTCGGCGCAGATACCCTTTAAGTTGGATGCCGACGGCGGCCTGCTGGAGCTGGCGCAACCCAACCAACGGCTGGTCGACGCCGTGGCCTACCCACAGAGCATAGCCCGATGCGCCTATATCCGGAAAACAGATGGCGGCGACGCATGGGGATGGACGAGCCAAGCTACGCCCGGCGAAACGAACGAAGGAAGCGCCACGGCGCAGGAACGACTGCCCATGCCCACCATCGACACCCACGGAGGACCGTTCACCGACGCGTACCAGTTTGCCGTAACCATCCCCGCACAGGCCAAGCTCTACTACACTACCGACGGAAGCACACCTGAGGTGGACCGCTCGCTGGAAAGCAAGGACGGCCGCTTTAAGGGCTCCGAAACCACCATCTACCGATTTATGCTGGCGCAGGAAGGATACCTCAACAGTCCGGTGGCCACACGCTCCTTCATCAAGCAGGACACGGCGTATAGCCTGCCCGTGCTGTGTGTGAACAGCGACCCCGACAACTTTTTCGACGACACCATCGGACTCTATGTGAAAGGAACCAATGGGCGCGTGGCCAACAACTCGAAGGTGAAGGCCAACCAGAACATGGACTGGGAGCGACCGGTTAACGTGGAATATTTTGTGCCCAACGCGCAGGATGGCTATGACCACGCCCTCAACCAGGAAGCCGCCTTCTCCATCTTTGGTGGGTGGACCCGGTTCAACCCTGGCTTTGGCGACTTCGAGAACCGATCGTCGTTTAAGCTGAAATCGAGCAAGGTGTTTGAGGGAATCAACACCTTCGGCTATCCTCTTTTCGGAAGCAAGCCCTATATCAAGACCAAGAACTTCCTGGTGCGCAATGGAGGGCAGGACAGTAGGGCGCGAATATGGGACGCGGCCATCCACGAGCTGCTCCGCACCAGTGGCGTGTATATCGATTGTCAGGCGTGGCAGCCTGCCCATGTGTTGCTCAACGGCAAATACCTGGGCATGATGAACCTGAGGGAGGAAAGCAACAAGCAGTTTGCCTATAGCAACTATGGCATCGACAAAGACGAGATCGACCAATGGGAAAACGACGTCGTGATGAAGGAGGGCGACAAGGAGATGATGAACAAATGGTTCGACCTTAGTTATAAGCTCGTGGACAACCCCAACGACACGACGACATGGAGAGAAATCAGCGACATCGTTGACATCGACGAGTATTGCAACTACATGGCAGCGGAGATCTATATGGGCAACCTCGATTGGCTGCGTGGCGGACTGAAGAACATCAAGGGATTCAGAGCCAAGGACGACAAGGCTAAGTTCCACATCGTGCTGCATGATGTGGATGGCGGATTTGGCGACACCAACATGATTCTCCAAATCATGACCAAAGGATCGGGATCGTTGCCACGACGATTCATCAACATGCTGCGCTACGCTCCTTTCAAGAAGCAGTTTATCGACGCCTATTGCCTCATGAACGGAAGTGTGTTTCATCCCGAACGCTGTTGCCCCATTGTGCGCGACATGTTGGCCGTGGTGGAACCCGCCTTGGCCCTCGAGAACGAAACGGCCAAGGCCAAGGCCGACCTGCTTTGCGAGCGACTCGCCGACAGCGTAGACAGGCGCCCCGCCTTGAAGCAGAGCCTCATGATGGCCTTCGGCTTGCAAGCCGACTATGCCGTGAAACTCTCAACCAACCTGGGGCAGGCACGTCTCCTGCTCAACGGACAAGAGGTGCCGACCAGTTGGTTCGACGGCTATCTCTTCGCACCCATACGTCTCGCGTGCGCAGCCCCTGATGGATATAGGTTCGTGGGATGGACGGTCGATGGGGAGCGCGTGTCGACCGATACCACGTTTGCGTTGAGCGAGGGCTATGAGCCTGGCGCCTATACCGTGCAGGCCGTGTACGAGAAGAGGGATGAGGCCGATCGTAGCACTTTGTGCATCAACGAGGTGAGTGCGGGCAACGACATCTATATCAACGACTATGGCAAGAAAGCCGATTGGCTGGAGGTGTACAACCGATCGGACGAGGAGGTCGACTTGGCCGGATGGTACCTCTCCAACGACGAGCGGGCGCCACGCAAATATAGGATTGGCGACGAAGCGGGTGTAAGCACCCTTGTGCCCGCCCATGGGCATAAGGTGATATGGTGCGATGCCAAGAGCTCGATCTCACAGATCCATGCGCCCTTCAAGTTGAAGAACGACGACCAAGCCGTGGTGGTGCTGACCTCGGCCGATGGCGCGTGGGCCGACAAGGTTTGCTACAAGGAGGGTGTGTCATAATTGACTATGGTCATTTATGGTGCACCCTCCTTTTGTAT
>NZ_JAXVAE010000031.1:0-1558 GCF_037460745.1 Hallella sp.
CTTGCGAGTTTTTTTGCAATTAACAAGTCGGCATATTTCGGATGGTTACGTTAAACCCAAATCTAATGACCGATTTCCTCTATAAATAGTATATTTTTATCCTACTGGTGTAAAAGGGGTTTTATATTTGTTTGGGCTTAACGAACGTGAGGATGGATAGCTATGGGAGGGATGGCAAGGATTTGTTGAAGGCGTAGTCGTGACTCAAAAATCGAAACAATCTATACCGAAAACTACACATTTCTCTTGAACGAGAAAAATGTTAGGCGCAAATATGCGATTCTTGGCGAGTTCTTGTAATTGCCTATCAATCAATGACTTATCAAAATAACGCTTCGCTCGGCGTTTCGGAAACAACTTTCAACGTTGCGAAACATGCCTAACCGAGGCGCGAAACATGGCCTTTTGTGGTGCGAAACATGCCCGATCGAGGCTCGATATATGCCCAGGCGCAACTCGAAACATGCCTAACGTTGAAATCAGGCTCCGTTGTTTGAAGCAAAATCTTGCAAATACAGGATTTTCCTCGTCTATTTCACATAAAAAGTGCGCACGTTTTTTTCAGAACAATCCCAACAATCCAATGGCACGCATCGATAGTTTCATCTTGATAGTCCGCCGATTCTTCCCCGTCGACCCTTTGCTGGTGAGATTCAAACCAGGGGCAGGGGATGGCCTGATGAACGCCATGTAGCGGATGACACCCGTCGTGATCGACCCCGTCATGTTTCTTTTCCAAGCATGGGTGAGTAGGGTGACCTATTTGCCCACGAATCTCGGCATAGCCTCGCCGACAAACGGCAGATGGCCTTGTGCCCACATGCTCGCTCGTTTGGCTTAACGAAAACAATGTGAATAACAGGATGTTTTAGTTAAAGAATTGCAATATTTGATGGTGATAATAGTGAAATTATAACAAAACATGTATCTTTGTTTCGCAATGATATACCAATTGTTCATATACCATAAGGCTCTTCGTTTATAGTAAGTGGGCTGCATCCCCCTACAGACAACTTATTATTAACGAGACAAACATTTAATGGGCTTAATCATTTTATACTTTTTAGGTGCTCTGTCACTATCCTTTTTGTGTTCCGTCCTTGAGGCGGTCCTCCTATCCACTCCCATGTCGTTCATCACGATGAAGGAGAGCCAAGGCTACAAGGCCGCCCCGTTGATGAAGCAATATAAGAACAACGTAGACCGTCCGGTGGGAGCCATCCTTTCCCTCAACACCATTGCGCACACCATTGGGTCGGCGGGTGTGGGCGCAGAGTCGATCAAACTCTTTGGCGAGGAATATTTCGGGCTCATATCGGCCATTCTAACGCTATTGATTTTGGTTCTCTCCGAAATCATCCCGAAGACCATTGGCGCCTCGTATTGGCGTTCGCTCGCCATGCCATCCACCAAGATTATCCGTGTGCTTATTTTCATCACCTATCCGTTGGTGCTGCTCTCCGAGCTCATCACGCGTGTGTTCAGTCCGAAGGGGCAGCAGGCTTCGGTGAGCCGTGAGGAGGTGTCGGCCATGGTCGATGTGGGCACCACGGAGGGC
>NZ_JAXVAE010000032.1:0-7987 GCF_037460745.1 Hallella sp.
TACCTTGATTATTTAACATTTATGCGACTGCGTCGCATTCTTCTGCAAACTTAGAACCTTTCTATGAGGGCGCGTTTTAACGGGCACGCCGAAGGGGGCAGAAGTCCATAGCCCAGCGGCAAGCGAAGCGACGCCCTGGGTATAATGGGCCGTGTAGCTTGCGCCCAGTAAGGGCAAAAGTACTGAAACAGAGCGTGTTATGTTTACTTTTGCCCCTACAGGGCGTAGCGTAACGTGGCGGTTTACCCAGGGTGTCGCTTCGCTTACCCTGGGCTGAGGAGGTCATTGGGCCTTCAGCCCGCTTGGGTTGACAGGACTATGCGCTACCATAGACTTTTCTGCCCGCTTGGGTTGTCAGGGACAAGGAGAGTGCCACACGCTCTTGATATGCGAAAAATCTGTGGAAATCTGAGGGATCTGTGGGCGACAACTAAGCGCACAATGCGCTAAAGAACAGGCTGGATGTATTTATTCTCCCACGGATCTCTCAGATAAGCACAGATGCCATGCGGACTGCTTGTCAATAACACAGATCGCGCCGTCGGCGCGGCAGATCGACACGGATTTTTCGCATGCGGAGAGTAATATGTATGGAAGTATGCCACATGACGGGGCTTACTTGATACGCAGAAAATCCGTTTAAGATCCGTAGGCCCAGAGGACCATCAAAAGAAAAGAAAAGAAAGAACAACAGATCCGTGATGACGGATCCGTGCGCATCGGTGAGATCGGTGTTTCTTAGACCTAAAGGCCATCGCCGTAGGCGGTTGGCGCACGAGAGGACGGATAACGCACGGGCATCCAACATCATAAAACCGCTTTGGAGATTCGAATGATGGCGAGCAAGACACGCAGGGACCCAGGGGACGACGATGGGATTGTATGGATATTTGGTTAAGAAGTTGTGCAGGAAAATCGGACGAACCAGAGGACGAAAGGAGGAGATTTGAGCGTTTGAAAGGACAAAAACGTCGGGTGGACTTGCAGTTAGACATCTATCGAGTTGCGATGGCTTAGCTTTCGAGGCACGAAAGACCATGTTTCGCAATGCGAAAGGTAAGGTATCGAGGTGCGATTAGGCATGTTTCACAACGGGGATGGCGGTTGACAGAAGGCACAACAATGCCAACGAACAGTAAGTGATTGATTACAAGCGGGTTGCAGAAATGCGCAAGAATCGCGTATTTGGAGACGGAGGACTGGGCGAGCGGAAAAACAGTGTAGATTGACATGTAGTTTGTTAAGAAGAATGCTCATGGTAGGATGTTTTTTTTTACTCTTGCTCCGCGTCCTGCTGCTTGGAGTTCCGGTGCGCCGTCGGCGCAAAGAATGGGCAGAAACAAGAATCCCCCGTTCGCCCTTCTCTGAACAAGAAGGGAGAACGGGGGATGATAGGGACGGACAACGGAGCGTTATCCGTAGATGATCTTACCTGTTTCGTCGCGGTTCTCGTCGATGAACGACTTGTTGTACTGGGTCATGCCACGGAGCGACATACCCATGCTTGAGAAACCTCCATCGTGGAAGAGCGTCTGCATGGTGACCTTCTTCGTGAGGTCGGAGAACATAACGACGCAATAGTCGGCACACTCGTCGGCGCTGGCGTTGCCAAGGGGCGACATGCGGTCAGAGAAATCGTAGAGGCCGTCGAAGCCCTTGATGCCGCTGCCGGCTGTGGTGAACGTGGGCGACTGGGAGATGGTGTTGATGCGAACACCCTTCTCGCGACCATAGATGTAGCCGAAGCTGCGAGCGATCGACTCGAGCAGCGACTTGGCGTCGGCCATATCGTTGTAGCCGAAGAAGGTGCGGTGAGAAGCCACATAGGTGAGCGCCAACACAGAGGCGTTGTCGTTCAGGGCGTCGAGCTTCTTGGCCACCTGAAGCATCTTGTGGAACGAGATGGCTGAGATATCGAGCGTCTTGCTCAGGTATGAATAATCCAAATCGTCGTAGGTGCGCTTCTTGCGCATGTTCACGCTCATGGCACATGAGTGGAGCACAAAATCGATCTTGCCGCCCATGGCCTCCTGGGCCTTCTCAAACAGGGCGGTGAGGTCCTCAACCGACGTCGCGTCGGCAGGGATGATGGTGGCGTTGGTCTTCTTGGCCAACTCGTCGATGGTGCCCATGCGACAAGCCACGGCGGTATTGGTCAACACAATCTGTGCGCCCTCTTCTACCACACGCTCTGCCACTTTCCACGCAATCGATGCGTCGTTCAATGCGCCGAAGATGATACCGCGCTTTCCTTTCAACAAATTAAAAGACATAATGTTCTATTTAGATAAAATGATATTGTTCTTGCCTTAAACTGCCATTCTGCTACTTTCATGTTTCAAATGGCGGTGCAAAGGTATAACATTTTGCACACTTATGGGCAATAATGTGCAAATAATTGTGTTTTACCAAGCATTTACCCCATAATCATGCACAAATCAAAACGAATGTGCAATGGGAAATGGGGCCATAACCAGGCGAAGCGGGTGGCGAAATACGGATCAGAGCGCGGCGGCTATCTTGCGAATCGCTTGGATACGCTGCATGAACGATGGGTTTCGCTTCGCAGATATCATATCGTACCTCGTCTGCAAATTTAGCAAAGGCTCAGCATCAAGTCCAAGAGCAGCAGCTATCAGCATAGCGAGATGTGCATTCATAGCTCGTTTACCATTCAGAACCTCATTGAGTAATGAACAGGACACACCTATCTCTTGAGCAAGCTGACGTTGGGTAACGCCACGATACGCTATCTCATCCTTTATGACTTCACCAGGATGGGTAGGTTCGAAAGGCTCCAAATTATTTACGATCATATCTTCTCTTATCTGACGCATATCTCTTCCTCATTTACTTATAATGGTTACTCAAGGCAGTTATGTCGCAAATGGTAGCTACAACTTCGCCATCAATGACAATCTCCTCAAACTCTATTCGATACTGGTCATTGACTCTAACAGAAGAAATACCCTCTTTATCTCCATGAAGATGTTCGTAATGAAGCGAACCATATTGAGCAAGTCCGAGCACATTGTTTTGCGCCATCATCAAGTCAATAACCTTACGGTACTTCTTAACGATAGTGGGCTGGTAGCGGTGCTTCTTATCATAGGCTTTGCCATCTACATATAAATCCTTCAGGTAAACTTCTCTAAAGTTAATTTGCATGACACGTTAATCTCAAATGCAAAGATAACAACAACAATCGGAATTCACAAATATGTGAACAGAAACCTTACGCTAAATTGGAAACAAATCAAAAAAAGGTCCGATCACACGATTTCTATTCCCCAAAACCACACGTCTCTCAGATTTTCTTGCTACATTTGCCATGCCTTGCGCACCATCTTCCTTACAAGCGATATCACACAAGGAGATAAAAGGGGGCGCACAACAGTGGCTGCGCCGCATGCCGGTGGAATGGCCATAGCAAAAGACAAAGGTCATAAAAGAATTGAAATATGGAAGCATTAGAAGCATTGTACACACGTCGAAGCATCAAAGGATTCACCGACCAGATGCCTTCGCAAGACGAGATTGACAAGGTGACAAAAGCGGGAACTGCCGCACCTACGGGCATGGGCATGCAGTCGCCCTACATCGTGGTGGTAAAGAACAAGGCTCTCCGCGATGAACTGTCGAAGATGAACGCTGAGGTGTTGGGCACCCACGCCGACCCGTTCTACAACGCCCCGGTCATCATCGTGGTGCTGGCCAGCAAATCGAGAAACACCTATATGAACGACGGTTCGCTGGTGATGGGCAACATGCTTAACGCCGCCCACGCCATAGGACTTGGCGCTTGCTGGATTCACCGCGCCAAGGAGATGTTCGAAAGCGAACGCGGCAAGCAGCTGCTCAAGGAATGGGGCATCGACGACGATTGCGAGGGAATAGGCCACATCGCCCTCGGCTACCCCGCCATGAAGCCGAAGCCTGCCAAGCCGCGCAAGGAGGGATATGTGAGGGTCATAGAGTAATCCACCGCCCCACCCTATCCGCCACACGCCTTCCGGGCAACAACCAGGAGGTTTCACAAAAAGGCATGGGAGCCACGAATCATCCCAAATCGGTCATTAGATCCTAACAACCCACCTGTTTCGGTCTAATGACCGATTTGGGATCATCAGGCGGAGCCGTCGTGCTCGGACTGATGATTTTGGTTTGGCGACAATCTGAAAAGGGGGAAATAAGGGCACAAAAAAAACTCTGACCGTTACCAGTCAGAGTTTTAAGGTAGTGGATAGGGGAATCGAACCCCTATGCCAAGATTGAGAATCTTGTATCCTAACCATTAGATGAATCCACCATCGTTAGCTTTACGTTGCGAAAGCAACAAGCGTGTACTCGGTAAGAGAATCGAACTCTTATGCCAAGATTGAGAATCTTGTATCCTAACCGTTAGATGAACCGAGCCTGTTTCAAGCATCTCTTGCAAAGAGAAAACGTTGCGGAAGCTGGGGGATTCGAACCCCCGGTACGCTAACGCGCACGGCAGTTTAGCAAACTGCTGGTTTCAGCCACTCACCCAAACTTCCTTGGTTTTGTTAACCTCACCACATCTGTTTTCCAAATGCGGTGCAAAGGTAGTGCTTTTATTTCACAATTCCAAATATTCCATAGACTTTTTTCGCATAAAAGCATGAAAAATGTAACTTCCGCAGGTTTTCCATACTTTCAAGCCTGTCTGAATAGCTCGAAGATGAAAACCTGCGGAAGGGTTTCGTGTCATTTCATACGATTCTGCCTCGTATAAAATGAGGGATTACTTGGTGTAAGTCATAGACTCCTTGATCACGCCACCTTCTGAACCGCGGAGGGTCTGGGTAATGGTCAGGGTGTTGCCATTGATGTCGACTGTGGTTTCTGATGTGCCTTCCTCGAGAGCGGTATCGTCGATCGAAACGAAGACATCAGAGGTCCATGTTCCATCTTCCCAATCCCAAATCTCGAGCTTATTGCCTGAAGGCACACGCCACAAGCCTTTCTCCCAGTCGTGGCTGCCGAAACGAATATACATATAACCTGAAGCGGCAAACACAAGACGGTCAGGCTGGCCCTCATAAGCATACGTTATCTGCTCATTCCAGGAATCCTCGTCTTCCTGGGTCCACTCTTCGCCATTCTTTTTAGACATTTCTTTCATTTTCTCCTTCATCTTGACAGCAAGGTCGCGCATACTGTTGGCCTTGAAATCGAAGACAGTATAACTTCCTGCCTTGAACGAATAGGCGACACTCTGGAACTTCCATGTGCTGCAGAGCTTCTTGGCTGTAGCGCTTGCGGCTACGGTAGATGTTACCTTACGGGCGTTGTAGCTCTTTGTGGTGGTAGCGCCATTGGGGGTAATCTTCACCACGTAAGTCTCGCCATTCTGGGTGATGACCAGCGTGCCATAGCCGTTGAGCACAAACTCGCCGTTGGCGCCCTTGGTGTAGTCGCCATAGTGGAGACCGTCGTCTGAAGACTCGGCGGCGCGCTGGGCGGCGCGGCGTGCCATCATGGGCTTGGCACCATAGTCCGACTCATCGCCACCCACGAAGTATTGGCCACCTTCGGTAAGTTCGATGAATGAGATGTCGGCGTTGGGATCGGTGATCTCATAGCGGGCAGCGTCGGTATTAACAACGTCACTGCCTGAACCGCCTCCACCCTCTTCAGGGTCGTCGTCACTGCCGCAAGCTGTCAATCCACCGAGACACAACACGAAGGCCATCAGGATAAAAAACCATTTTGTTTGTTTCATAATTTGAATGATTAATGGGTAAGACAATAATTGTTCCTACAGACTCATTAGGTTAGCAATGAGCTGCTTTTCTTATGCAAAGGTAAGTGGTAACAAGCAATTACACAACATGCACCAACGACTGTACGTGCCTGTTCGTCAGCATGTGTGCCTAAACGCAACAACAAGGTGCTTATGTGAAAGAAAAAACCACAAAACAATGGTTGCACGACACAAGCCATCATTTCGTAGTTTTCGCAAGCCACTAAGACGTTACTTTGACTTGGATGAAATCTTTAAGGCTACTCCATTCTTAAATCGAGCTATGAAAACTCGTGGCAGGTTGCCTATGCCAAGAGGGGCGTTAGCCTTTAACGTTGCGATACATTTTCCATCAAGAGAATAGAGTTGGCCCGGGACGTTTACTACCAAACTATGATCATGAAACGTGAAATAGGTTTCACGATCTATCGCCTTTGGCATCTCAATATCGGTTGCTGCCACTGCACCAATGGTTACAACAAAGGAGCCACAAACAAAGGTGGCAGTTCCGTCGGAACATTCCTTGGGAGCCAAACAGTCACCATAAGCCACAAACGATTCCGATTGAATGGGAGCCACCACAAAGCCGCCACGCACAGGTTCATCGGCGTAAACGGCAAGCGCACTGAGGATAAATAACAAAAATGCGGATAATCTCATAAAGCAGGTTACTTATACAATAATGACTTCACTCGTAATACGAATAAGCTGATCCCCCTTACTGTTCTTGCTTATACAAGATCATGGTGTCGCCTAAAAAGGCATCGTCACCTCCAAGGCAGAGAGAATGGTCTTCCTCGTCATAGACGGCGAAAGCCACAAACTTTCCCCCAGCCTTCTCTCCTTCTGTAACCTTAAAAGTAATATAACCTAAGTTGTTAATCTTCCAGGTTCCTTTATAAAGGGGTTCTGGCTCGTCATCATAACCATAAGAAAACGTTCCATCACGATTAAACACATAAGTCTCGCCTACGCTCTCCTTATCCACATCATACTTCTTCCATGTTCCGTAAAGCATAGACTTTGTTACTACGCCACGCACGGATTCCGCCACCAAAGCAAAAGGAACCGACTTAATCTGGGAGGCGCCAATGGGACTGCCATTCACATAAGCCTTAACAAAGTAAGCTCCTAAGGTCCAGTCAACATCCTTGAAATCCAAGCTAACGGTACAAATGCCAGATTTAGAGGAGTTAACTGTCGCTTCCTGGCTCCATACCTTCTCGCCGTCCTCAGTATTCAACCTCAATTCAACCCTGACAGCCAATTCCTTATTAGCAAGAACCTGCCCTGTCGTAGGATCAGTGGCCATGATCTGATAATCCATTGTGGTAGGTACTTGGGCTGATGCTGTCAGACCACAAACCAAGAACAACACAAAGAAAATACTTCTTAAAAACAATTTCATCTTCTTCTTATTTATATTAACTAAACTTGTCAAACTCACAAAAGCAAGTCAAGACAACTATCAAGAACGGCAAAAATAGAAGAAATAAGCCAAACGTGCAACACCTCCTCACCCCGTTTCGTGCTCATTCGAACCAAAAACGCAGCAAGGAACACAAAAAACATGCTTATACGCTCAAAAAAAGGCTCATCCGTTAAATGCATGAACATGCGACCCGAAGGGGTATAAGCGCATAGCGCATGGTATCGCCCTGGTGGCCATTTGGTTTTACATGCCTCTGAAAGCGGGCTGAAAGCCCAACAAGCGAATAGCCCAGGGCAAGCGAAGCGACACCCTGGGTATTATCGTGTTGTCATTGGTGCGCCCTGAAAGGGCCAAAGCGTTAATTATCAATGCTTTTGCCCATTCAGGGCGCATTGCTTTTATCAATCCGTACACCCAGGGCAAGCGAAGCGACACCCCGCGTATTATCGTGTTGTCATTGGTGCGCCCTAAAAGGGCCAAAGCGTTAATTATTATTGGGCTTAACCTTTCCGCTTCGCGCCGGTGACTGTTAGTTCAGCCCGTCTTTGACCACATTATTAGTTTTACCGGACAGCAATCATTTGGGATAAACCCCAATCGGTCATTAGACCGACTAGTGTGATATATGATGATATTATGGCCGATTTGTGATAAACAAAGCACAAGATACGAAACCAAAGGAAACACTAACCCTACAACACACAAAAAGCCCGAAGACTCGTTAGAATCCTCAGGCTTCGCTCTTTTGAAAGAAGGCGGCTTCCTACTCTCCCGCATTGCATTGCAGT